>DATNLY010000359.1:0-2037 GCA_035602635.1 Opitutaceae bacterium
TGGGCTCCCTCACTAAGTTCAACATGTACTCGCCGTCCCGGTGGCAGAAGGTCGAGGCGCGCACCTCGGGCGAAAACTTTGGCGACATCATGCGCCGCCTCGGAATCTGAGCATGCAACACACTACAAAAATGTCCGCGGCCCATGCGCTCCTGCAGAAGGCCGCCTCGATCGCAGCATCCCACACGTTCCCCGCATGGATCGACTCCGCCGAATCGGGCGCGGGCCACCGGCCGGTCATGCCGCGCGTCCGCGACGGTCTCGTCCTGCGCCTTGTCGCCGGCAGGCGCCAGGAGCGCGTCGCAACCCCACTTCATGCGACTGGCGCTCACTGAATTCGCGGGTGAGAGAATGACTCCCGGACACCAGCCCGTCCTCGCTCGCGAGGTCCTGGGCCTCCTTGCGCCGTCCCCTGGGAAAAGGTACCTCGACTGCACCTTCGGGGGCGGGGGGCACTCCCGGGCGATCCTCGAGGCATCGGACGATGTCCATGTCATTGCCCTGGACAGGGATCCGGAAGCATTGTCCCGCGCAGGGGCACTGTCTGCCGATTTCCCTGAAAGATTCACGGTGGTCGACCGCGACTTCGGAAGGCTGGGGGGCTTCGACGAATCGGGATTCGACGGAATCCTCTTCGACTTTGGCGTCTCCTCCTTCCAGCTCGACGATCCAAGCCGCGGCTTCTCGTTCCGCGCCGACGCTCCTGCGGACATGAGGCTCGATCCGCGCAGCGGCGTTCCCGCGGGCCTCTGGCTGGAGACGGCGACCGAGGAGATGCTGGTGAGGGCCGTCCGCGACTTTGGCGAGGAGGCCCACTGGCGCCGCATCGTCCGGGCGCTCATCGCCGCAAGGGGAACCGGACAGCTGGGCAGGACGGCCTCGCTCGCCTCGGTGATCGCCGGGGCCATCCCGGCGCACGCGCGTCGCGCGTCGCGCATCCACCCGGCGACCCGCGCATTCCAGGGGATCCGGATAGCTGTCAATGACGAGCTTGGGGCCATTGAGCGCGCCCTGCCGGCCGCGTTCGAGCGGCTGAGGCCCGCCGGGGTCCTTTGCGCGATAAGCTTCCACTCGCTTGAGGATCGCCCGGTGAAGCAGTTCTTCCGCAGGATGAGCGGCCAGCCCGAGAGCGCCGAGGACTCGACGCCGCAGGATCTCCGGGTGCGCCTTGCCGAGGCGCTCACGAGGCGCCCGGTCACGCCTTCCGACGAGGAGGCCGAGTCCAACCCGCGCAGCAGGTCCGCGAAGCTGAGGGCAATCCGCAAGCTCTGATGCGCTCCTCCGACAAGATGGATTCCCGGGCGTTCGTGAACCAGTTCCTGGTCTACACGCTCGTGGCCATATGCGGGAGCGCCTCCATCGGCCTCGGGATGGTCTGGATCCGCCACCAGATCTCGGTGGCGGCCAACGCGAACAAGGTTCTCGTCTCCTCGATCGACGACCTGCAGCGGCGGATAGAGGAGACGGACGCCGCGATTGCCGCCGAGCAGGACCCGGCGGTGCTCAACCGCAGGAACGCGGAGTGGCAGCTGGGATTGGTGCCTCCGGACGAGACGCAGGTCCGGCGCGTCTCCGAGGATCCCGTCACCCGTCTCGCGGCCATGCACAATCGGACGCTTTTCGGGGAGGTGCCGGCGACCGTGAGCTTTCGAATCGCATTAGCGCACTGACGCCGCCCGTGACCCCATGTCGAAGGGCTTCACAACCAATTACCGAATCGCCCTTCTCGCGACCCTGGTCCTGGCGATGTTCGCCGGAATCGAGGCCCGGCTCGTGTGGCTCCACGTCATCGACAGGGACGAGCTCGTTCGCTCCGTCGACGAGGCCCGCCGGCAGCTGATCGTCGACAACGCGCGGCGCGGCGACATCCTCGACGCGCACGGGGCGCTGCTCGCGACCAGCAGGTCGGTCATCGTCCTCGGCGTCGATCCCCAGTTCCTGCGCCCCGAGGACCAGGCCAAGTGGCCGCAGCTCGCGCAGCTCCTAGGGATGCCCGAGGCCGATATCGAGCGGATCTGCACGACTAAGACGCGGGCGG
>DATNLY010000109.1:0-2785 GCA_035602635.1 Opitutaceae bacterium
CCCTGGGAGCGTCCGGGCGTGCTCGTCAGCAACGGACCCTTTGTCCTCGGCGAATGGAAGCCAAACGCCTACGTGAGCGTGAGGCGCAACCCCGGCTACTGGGACGCCGCCCGCATTCGGCTGAACGAGGTCAGGTTCTACCCGACGGACGACGAGGACTCGGAGGAGCGCGCCTTCCGGGCGGGCCAGCTGCACGTCACGGGCCGCCTTCCCGTGAACAAGGTGGCGGTCTACGTGGCCGGCCACCCCGACGAGTTGCACGTGAATTCCACCCTGCGGACCAACTACCTGACCTTCAACCTGGCCCGTGCGCCCTTCACGGATCGCAGGGTGCGCGCGGCCTTCTCGCTGGCTATCGACCGGCGGGAACTCGTCCACGCCGCCCTGGGAAGGCTGGGCACTCCGGCCTATTCCTGGGTGCGGCCCGGGACCGCCGGGTACTCCCCGCGCAGCGGATTCCGGTTCGATCCCGCGGAGGGGCGCCGCCAGCTCGCCGCCGCCGGTTACCCCGGCGGCGCCGGCCTGCCGCCGGTTGAATTCACGCTGAACGGCAACGGGGGTTACACGCTCCAGGTCGCCGAGGTGCTCCAGCAGATGTGGGCCAAGAATCTCGGCGTGCAGGTCTCGGTCGCCCCCATGGAGTTCAAATCGTACTTGAGCGCCGCGCGCGAAAAGCAGTTCCAGGTGCTCCTGGACGGCTGGGCTCCCATCCCGGATCCGGACCATGTTCTCGAGATGGGGGTGACGGGCGACCCGAACAACGATTCGGGCCTCGGTGACCGGGCCTATGACGAAGCCTACCTGGCCTCACAGGTCGCGCCCGCGGCCGCGGGGCGCAGGGCGGCGTTCGACATCATGGAGGCGATCAACGCGCGCGAGGTGGCCTATGCGCCCCTCTACTACACGAACCGCGCGTTCCTCGTGCACCCCAGCGTGCGCGGCTGGCGCGACAACGTGATCGAGCGGATCCAGTGGCGCGACCTCTACCTGGCGCCCTGAAGCCCCGCGCCTACGCCGGCCCGAAGGCCTCCTTGAAATGCCGGCGGCACATGGCGACGTACCGGTCGTTGCCCCCGATCTCCACCTGGGCGCCGACCCTCACGGCCTTGCCGTCGGCCCCGATCCGCAGGTTCATCGTGGCCTTGCGCCCGCAGTGGCAGATCGTCTTCAGCTCGATCAGGTTGTCGGCGAGCGCGAGGAGCTCCGCGCTCCCCGGGAACAGGCGCCCCTGGAAGTCCGTGCGCAGGCCGTAGCAGAGGACCGGGATGCGCAGCGTGTCCGCGATGTCGGTGGCCTGGCGCGCCTGAGCGGGAGTGATAAACTGGGCCTCGTCGATCAGGACGCACGAGACGGGAGCCTCGGCATGGTCCCGGCGCACGCGCTCAAGCAGGTCGTCGCCCGGGTCCAGGGCGATCGCGTCCGAGGCGAGCCCGATCCGCGACTCTATGCGGCCCCGGCCCGAGCGCGTGTCCAGCGCGGGCACGAAGAGGAGCGTGCGCATGCCGCGCTCGCTGTAATTGTAGCTCGACTGGAGGAGCCCCGTGCTCTTCCCGGCGTTCATCGCCGAGTAGTAAAAGTAGACCTTCGCCATGGCCCGCACGCTTGGGTCTCCCCGGGGAAAAGGCGAGTTCGCCCCGGGCCCGTTTGCAATGCGCGGCGTCAGTCATTCATTGGCAAGCGTGACCGATCCGCTCCTTGCCAATGATCCCGGCCCGCCCGGCGAGGCGGCGCTTCTTGACGCCTACTCGCACGCCGTTTCGGCCGCCGTCGAGGCGGCGCGGCCGGCCGTCGTCCACATCGAGGCCCGCGGCGGGGAGGCGCCCGGCGGCGCAGGCTCGGGCTTCCTCATCTCGCCCGACGGCTACCTCCTGACGAACAGCCACGTGGTCCACGGGGCCCGGGAGCTGCGCGCGTTCCTTGGCGACGGCCGCAGGCTCGCGGCCGACCTCGTGGGGGACGACCCTGACACCGACCTGGCCGTGCTGCGCGTCAGCTCCGGGGAGCTAGCCCACCTCAGGCTCGCCGACAGCGGCGCTGTGCGCCCGGGCCAGGTGGCGATAGCGATCGGCTCGCCCATGGGGTTCCAGCAGACCGTGACCGCGGGGATCGTGAGCGGGCTGGGCCGCTCGCTGCGCGGCGCGTCGGGCAGGCTCATTGACAACGTGATCCAGACCGACGCGGCGCTCAACCCCGGCAACTCCGGCGGCCCGCTCGTCGACTCCCGCGGCTAGGTCATCGGGGTCAACACCGCGATCATCCGCCCGGCGCAGGGAATCTGCTTTGCCATCGCGAGCAACACCGCGCGCTGGGTCGCGGCCTGGCTGATAAAGGAGGGCCGCATCCGGCGGAGCTTCATCGGCGTCGCGGGCCAGAACGCGCCGCTCCTGCGCAAGCTCATCCGGCACCACCGCCTCTCCCAGGAGACGGGGGTCCTGGTCGCCGGCCTCGAGCCCGGAAGCCCGGCGGTTCGCGCCGGCCTCGCCGAGGGCGACATCCTGCTCGCCCTCGACGGCGTCGCCACCCCGGCAATCGACGTCCTGCACAGGCTCCTCACCGGCGACCGGATCGGCGAGCGCGCGATCGTGACCTTCCTGCGCGGCGTCGAGCTCCGGCGCCACGCGATCATCCCACTCGAGATGCCGGGCCGGGGGTGAGCGCCCGTTTGCGGGGACCCTTTTCGCCCGCGATCGCGACCCAGGCGACCCACGCGGCGAGGACCGCCTGGATCGGCAGGCGCAGCCAGAGCACCGCCGGCGAGAAGCCAAAGCCGGGCATGCGCCCCAGC
>DATNLY010000372.1:0-2017 GCA_035602635.1 Opitutaceae bacterium
CTCGATCCCGACGATGTGCGCCTTCGCCGAATCGAGCACCTTCTCGAGCTCCACCCTGAGGGCGCGCACGTGGGGCTCCGAGGTCGCCGTGGCGATGACCAGGTAGTTCGTGATGGACGAGATGTCGCGGACGTCGAGCACCCGCAGGTTCCCGGCCTTCTTCGCGTCGAGCGCGCGGCAGCACAGCCTGACCAGGTCCCGGGAACGCGCTTCGCCGACTTTCATCCCTGCTCCCGATACAGGCCCCGGGTGGTGATGTAAACAATCGCCTTGTGCGGGACGAAGTAATCCAGGGACAGGCCGCGGCGGGTCCGGTCGCGCAGCTCGGTCGAGCTGATGGCGAGAAGGTGCCCGTCGCAGCGGTGGAGCCGCAGGCCGGCGATGCTGGCCGCGGCCTTCACGGGGTAGCCGGGCCTCTCCAGGAATATGAACTCGACCAGCTTGACCAGCTCGCCGATGTCCTTCCAGAGATGGAGCTGCGGAAGCTGGTCGCCGCCTATCACCCAGTAGAGGTCGTCCCGGGGATAGAGCCCGCGGAAATGGCGCGCCGAGTCTATCGTGTAGCTGACCCCTCCCCTCTGCAGCTCGAAGTCCGAGATCTCGAACCGGGTGTCCCACTCCGTGGCCGCGCGCAGCATCGCCATGCGGTCGGCGGCGGGCGTCTGGATGTCGGCCGGCTTGAGCGGGGCCTGGGCCGCGGGCACGATGATGAGCCGGTCAAGCCTGTGCTGCTCATAAGCGTCCTGCGCGGCAAGCAGATGGCCGAAATGCACAGGGTCGAAGCTTCCTCCGAGAAATCCGATTTTCACGTGGCGAACGGCGAAGCTGCTTGGCCGCGCCCCTGCCCGCAAGGCCCAATTGGACGCCCCGAACGGAGCAGGGCGCGCCCAGGGGGCCGCGTCGGGCCCGCTCAGTTATCCGAGGTGTCCCAGAGGACGAACATCAGCATCGCCCCCACCAGGATTGCGGGGGCCATCAGGGCCTCCTCCCGCGGTCGGCGGGCGTGTTTGATGGGTGGTGCATGGTGTTCGTCGGTCGGCGGGCGGTTTGCAAAATCAAACTTGATAATCCCGCCCGTCTCGGGAAAATGCAAGCAACTACTTGCATGCACCCCAAATACCCCCCCGGCCGCCGGCACCCCCCGGCGCGCCAGTTGCTCATTAGCGCGGCCGCGCGCGTCTTCGCGCGCGACGGCCTCGAGGGCGCGACCACCCGCGCGATATCCCGCGAGGCGGGCGTCAACGAGGTCACGCTCTTCCGGAACTTCGGCACGAAGGAGCGCCTGATCGAGGCGGTCGTCGGAAGCGAGTTCGGCGGGGCCCGCCCGCCCGCGGCCCCGGCCGGGGCCGCGGGGCGCCGCGGCCTGCGCGCCGACCTCGTTTCGTTCGCGCGGCGCTACGAGGAGCTCCTCGAGGCCAACCTGCCCCTCATACGCACGATGATCGGCGAGATCCACCGGCACGCGATCTGCCAGCACCAGGCCCTGAAGGGGATCTTCTTCCCGATGAGGTCCGCGCTCGTGGACCGCCTCCGGGCGGCGCGCAGGACGGGCGAGGCGCGGCCCGGGCTCAATCCCGCGGTGGCCGCCGACATCCTTTCCGGCATGATCTTCTCAGGCGTCATGCGCTCGGCCAAGCCCGTGATGACGAGGGATTACGCCGCGTCGGAATACCGCGAGGCCTGCGTCAGCATCCTCCTGGACGGGATCTCCGCCGGCTGACGGGAGGCCCCGGCGTGCCAAGGATCGTCATGCGCTGGGTCCTGGCGGCGTTCTTCGTCCTCGCGGGGCTCAACCATTTCCGATCGCCCGGCGTGTACGCCGGCATGATGCCTGCGTGGCTCCCGTGGCCGGCGGCGCTGGTCGGGGTCTCGGGCGCCTGCGAGGTCCTCGGCGGCGTCGGGATCCTCGTTCCTCGGACGAGGCGTGCGGCCGGCTGGGGGCTGGTCGCGCTCCTGGCCGCCGTCCTGCCGGCGAACGTGCACGTCGCCCTGCTGGGGCGCATGCCCGGCTTTGGCT
>DATNLY010000376.1:0-2475 GCA_035602635.1 Opitutaceae bacterium
GCTCCGTCCTGGCCTTCCCCCCGAGCGCCAGCGCCTCAGCCTGAATCGGGTCGAAGCCCGCCTTCTCCCGCTCGGCAGCCGTCGTCGTCTTCATCATGAGCTTGATGATGTCCGCCTGGTCATAGAATGCCGCGATCCGGAAGATGCTCCTGAGGAGAAGAGGCCGATGCACGGTGAGCACGGGGAACCTCAGGGCCTCCACCCATCGCTGCCGGCGGGCCAGGACCTCGACAATGTCCTCAAGGGCCGCGTCCCGGATCGGGTCATTTCTGGCCTCATTGAGCCCGTAAAGGAAGATGGCGCAGTTGACGTCGTCGTAGGCGCCCAGGCGCTTGAGCTCGAGGTTATAGAGGACGCGGTCCCTGAAATAGTCGAGCTTGTAGGGGCCGATCTTCAGCTCGCCGCCGGCGAGCGAGAGGGCGGTGGGAGAGTCGGGGTAGACGCGGCGAATGCGGTCGATGTTTGCCTGGGCGCGCTTCCAATAGAACTGCAGGTAGTCGTACGAGTACTGGCGCTCGGCCATGTTGGTCACGAAGTCGTTGGCCTCGACATACAGGCGCACCGCCTCCGCGTTTGCGACCTCCGCGGAGGACCCATCCAGATTGCGCCCCACCAGGGGCGTCGAGAACGCCAGCGCGGGTACCAGGAGACTCAGCAGGTATTTCCTAAAAGGCATAGGCAAATGGGCGAACCCTCAAAATTGCAGGAGTCCGTCCGGCAGGTAAATGACGAAGTTGGACGTCAGAGCGTGAAACCGCAGTCGGCCGCGTCCTTTGTGAACATCTTGACCGTGTCGAGCGAGAGCTCGGTCAGGTCCATGCCGAGGAGCTTGGCGGCCTTCGCGAGGATGTCGTGGGGGATCGTGATGACGGCGCAGCCGCTCTCCTCGGCCTGGAAGATGTTGAGCACCTCGCGCGTGCTGGCCCAGAGGAGCTCCGCCTTGTCGTGGCCCTGGAGAAGCGCGCCGCAGGCGCGCAGGAGCGGCACGGGGTCGACCCCGGTGTCGGCGATCCGGCCCGCGAACACGGAGACGAGGGACGGGACCTTGGGGTCCAGAACCTCGGCGACCCCCGCCACCTGCCTCAGCGTCAGGATCGCCGTGATGTTCAGCTTAACCCCCTGCTTCGCGAGCTCCTTGATCAGAGGGAGCGACGACTCCCCTCGGGAGTTCGTGATCGGGATCTTCGTGTAGACGTTCTTCGCGAAGGCCGTGATCTTGAGCGCCTGGCGCTTCATGTCGGTGAAGTCGTCGGTGAAGACCTCGAACGAGATCGGCTTCGCCGTCACGGTCTGCAGGATGTCCTTGGCGAACGCCTCGTAGTCCCGGATCCCGGCCTTCTTCATGAGGCTCGGGTTCGTGGTCAGGCCCTTGATGTAGGGCTTGGCGTAGAGGTCGAGGATGCCGGCCTTGTCGGCGCCGTCGGCGTAGAGCTGGATCTTAAGGTCGTTGAGGGACTTCATGGGTTTTTGTTGCCGGCAATTGAGATGACCGTTGGAGGCCGATCAAGCAGATTACCGGGGCGGCGTGAAATCAGCCCCGCCGGGGCGGAGGAGGGGTTTCCGGGCCAAGGGCCCCGTCCCTTCGGACGACGGCCGGTCATTTGCCAGGGGCCCTGGTGATCTCGGCCCACTCGGCGTCCGAAAGATTCACGGAGACGGCGCCCAGGTTTTCCTCCAGGTGGGACACGCTCGAAGTGCCGGGAATGGGCAGCATGACCGGCGACCTGTGCAGGAGCCACGCCAGGGCGAGCTGGGATGCGGTGGCGCCGTGCCTCTTGGCGGCGCGGTCCAGCGCGCCGCCGGGACGGGCCATCTCGCCGGCCGCGAGGGGAAACCACGGGATGAAACCCATCCCTTGCTTGGCGCAGTAGTCGAGGACCGCCTCGCTCTGGCGGTTGCCGAGATTGTAGAGGTTCTGGACGCTCACGATCGCGACCGTCTTCCTTGCCTGCTCGATTTCCGCGACCGAGACCTCCGAAAGGCCGATATGGCGGATCTTGCCCGCACCTTGAAGCTCCTTGAGCGCCCCGAGCGTCTCGGCTGCCGGCACCTTCGGGTCGATGCGGTGAAGCTGGTAGAGGTCGATGCGGTCGACCTTCAGCCGCCTCAGGCTGAGCTCGACGCACTGCCGGAGGTATTCGGGGCGGCCGACCGGCGCCCACTTCTCCGGCCCCGAGCGGGTCAGGCCGCCCTTTGTGGCGATCACAAGGCCCTTGGGGTAGGGGTGCAGTGCCTCTGCTATCAGCCGCTCGCTCACCTCCGGCCCATAGGAGTCGGCGGTGTCGATCAGGTTGACGCCGAGTTCCACGGCGCGGCGCAACGTGGCAAGGCAACCGGCCTTGTCTGCCGGAGGGCCCCAGATGCCGGGGCCGGTGATGCGCATGGCTCCGTAGCCGAGGCGGTTGACGGTAAGGTCGCCCCCAATCGCGAAAGTGCCCGCTGCTGCGGCGGTAATGGCTTGTGTTTCGCTCATGT
>DATNLY010000377.1:0-3621 GCA_035602635.1 Opitutaceae bacterium
GGCAGGAGTTCGCCGATGCCGCAGAGGCCGGCGTCGAGCGCCCGCTCCAGGGCGTCGATCGCCCTCTGGCCCGCCGAGGGCTGGACGGTCGCGAATCCCAGGAGCCGTCCCGGGTGCCGCCGCACCCACTGCGCGTACCACCCGTTCTGCAGGTCGCAGGTTTCCTGGCGCTCCCAGTACCAGCCGAGCATGACGCACGCCGCGATCCCGGCCTCGTCCATGTCCGCGATGAGCGTTTCGGGATCGGCCCAACCCTGGATCGAGCGCCTGCCCGGGGGAGCGACGCACGCCGACCATGCCGGCTCGCCGCGCGCGGCCCCCCACGCCGCCGGGTTGTCCGCAACCTCGGGCGGGTACACGTGGACGTGGGCGTCAATCACGCCGTCCGCGGGAATGGGAGCGGCGTCACCCATCGCGCGCCTCGGCCGCCAACCTCCGGCACCCGGCGATGTCTATCTTTCCGGTCCCAAGGAGGGGGATCGCGCCGACCCGGTGGACCACCCGCGGGATCCACAGGTTTGGCAGCCCGGCCGCCGACAGCCTCTCCCTCACCGCCTCGGCGGACAGCGCAAGGGTCGTCACGACCGCGAGCGCCTCTCCCTTCGCCGCGTCGGGAAGCCCGACGACAACGGCCACCGGAGCCTCGGCCTGGTCGATTCCGAAGACCTCCGCGATCTTCTGCTCGATGGTCCCGTGCGGCACCATCTCGCCGCCCATCTTGGAGAAGCGCGCGAGCCGTCCCTCGACGGTCACGAACCCGTCCCCGTCGATGCTCGCGAGGTCCCACGTGACGAACCATCCGTCCCGCAGGTGCGCCTGCGGGCCCTCGCCCAGGTAATGCGAGAGCACGTTCTCCCCGCGCAGCAGGAGGATGCCCGCCTCGCCGGGGCCGACCTCCTCGCCCGTCTCGGCGTTGACGACGCGCGCCGACATTCCGGGCAGGAGGCGCCCGACCGTGCCGGCCTTCTTGCCTATCTGCGCGTCGGCGGTCCCCGTGGTCACGGGCGGATGCGGCTGGTTGACGTTCGAGACCGGCGACGTCTCGGTCAGGCCGTAGCCCTCGAGGATCTCCAGGTGAAACATCTCCAGGAAGCGCCGGCGCAGCTCCTCGGGAAGCTTCTCCGCGCCCGTCACCACGAGCTCCAGCGACCGCAGGTCGGAAGGCATCGCCTTCTTGAGAAGCGGCCGGATGAACGTCGGGGTGCCTATCAGCACGCTGACGGCCTCCTCCCGGATCGAGTCGACAAGGGCCCGCGGGTCGGTCGGGCTCGGCGTGGTCACGAGCCTGCAGCCGCGCAGCAGGGGGTACCAGAGCGTGACGGTGAAGCCGAAGCTGTGGAAGATGGGCAGGCAGCCCAGCATGGTCGCCGTCCTGGGAAGGATCGAAAGCGACGAGATCTGGGCGCAGTTGGCGAGCAGGTTGCGGTGCGAGAGGACGACGCCCTTCGGGTTCCCGGAGCTCCCGCTGGTGAAGAGGAGCCCGGCCTCGGCGCGGTCGCCCGTTTTCGGAAGGCCCATCAGCCCGGCGACCCACTGGTTCGGCAGCAGCCAGGCGGCGGCGACCCATGGGAGCATGGCCCGCAGCCCCCCGGCCGCCCGGAGCTCCGCCGTGATGTCCAATGTCGCCGCAGGCCAGGGAAAGTCCGGGAGGCGCGAGCGCATCGCGCCGGCGGAGATGACGGTGCGCACGCCCGACTGCACGATGCTGGATTCGGCGAAGATCCTGCCCACGGTGAAATTGAGGTTCACGGGCACCTTACCGGCGCACACCACCGCGAGGTTCGCGATCGCCGCGCCGGCCCCCGGGGGAAGGACGATGCCGACGCGCGCCTCGGGAACCGTCCGCTCGAGCCTCCGCGCCAGCACGGCGGCGGCCGCGATGAGCTGCGCCGCCGTGAGCGAGCGCCGGCCGGCGGTGCGGTCGATGAGGGCGACGGAGCCCGGGCGCCGGGCGAGGGAGCGCACCACCTCGCGCCCCAGGTGCCTGCGCAGTTGCGGCCTCTCCGCGAACGCAAGCGTCGCCTGCCCAAGCATGGCGTTCCTCGCCGTCGCGACGTCCGCGCTGCCGGGCGGGATCGGGGGCCCGAACGAGACGCAGACGGGCGTGGGCAGCAGGCGCGGGGACTTCCAGAGGTACCTGTTGCCGGAGAAGGAGAAAACCGAGCCCCAGAGCCCGTCGACCGCGGCCGGCACCACCGGGACTCCGGCCTTGCGCGCGATCACCTCGTAGCCCCGCTGGATCGCCATCAGCTGGCCGGTCCTTGAGATGCCGCCCTCGGGAAAGACGCAGACCAGCTGGCCCTCCGACAGCGCCCGCACGGTCTCCTTGAGCCACTGGGTCGAGGGTCCCCGGGGGACCGCGATCACCCCCGCACGCCGGAAAACCCAGCCCAGGAAGCGCCCGGTGCCCGGGCCCTGGTAGGCGAGGAACCTGAGCGGCCTCGGGCAGGCAAGCTGCAGGGCGACCACGTCGACGTAGGACAGGTGGTTCGAAATGATGACGGCCCCCGTCGCGGGCAGGTTCGGGACCCCGAGGGCGCGGACGCGGTAGAGCATCCGGGCCACGATCCCGACAGGGACGTCGATCCATATCGGCATCGTGGAAAATCTCTTCATGGGGGATTGGGCCGGCAGGGGCTGCGGTGTGCCTTGGATTCCCGGGGGCGGCGGGCGCGGCCCGGACGCTGGTCACCTGCCGAGCAGTTTGTCAAACAAACCGCCCGCCCTGCGGAGAGGGGCGCGGACCAGCATGTCCCGCCACTGGCTCTGGTCGACCGCGCGCAGGGTGCCCCCGAGGTGGATCGGCTGGTAGAGCTGCGAATAGCCAAGGTCGTCCTGCCCGCCCTCCTTCAGCATGCCGACGATCCCCATCAGCGTCTCCAGCCGGCCCCTGACGCCGAGGACCAGGTCCACCGCGAGGGGCCCGTCGCCGATCGGCACCCCGTCGGCGTGCGCCACCGTGCCGCTGCCGGTGATGTGCTCCTCCGGGGCGATGAGGCTGATCTCGGTGATATGCAGGTCCAGGTCCGGGCCGCGCGAGGCCCGGATGCTCATCTGGTCGTAGTGGATCTCGGAAAGCGCGTTCGCTGAGTCGATGACGGCGTCAAAGTACTTGTCCGCCTTCTTTCCGAAGAGCGATGTCACCGTGTCCAGGGCGTCCGCAATCTTCGACTGGTTCTGCCTGAGGGGCTCGATCGCGCCCGGGCGAAGCGCGAGGAAGCTGCCGCTCCTGCTGGAAAGCCGGCACTGGCCCTGGAGATCGTCCATGAGGCCCCGGACCCCGTAGCCGCCCGACGTGAGCTCCCCGGTCAGGTCAAACCGGCCATCCACCGGGGGCGGCACACCGGGGTTGACCCCCCGGAGCAGGAGGGCCGAGTCGAGGTTGCTGACCGCCACCGTTGCCCGGAGCGCGTAGGGTTTCTCCCCGCCCGGGGTGAACTGGATCCTGCCGGCCACCCGGGCGCGGCAGTCCTCGCCAAACCTCGCGGAGCCGCCTTCGAGCTCAAGGGAGCCCGGCTCGACGGCAAGGGCCCCGCTGACGTCGCCCAGCGAAAAGCCCGGAAACGCCAGGCTGGCGATCCGGAGGGACACGCGGCCGCGGTGTGGGGGCCAGAACGCCCG
>DATNLY010000379.1:0-4096 GCA_035602635.1 Opitutaceae bacterium
CCGCCGGCAGCTGTGTCGTCGCCAGTGTCGCCAGCATGAGGAGGAGGGAGGGACTATTGTTTTTCATTGGATTTCAGCGATTTAAGATATTTCCGTGACGGGACAATGGGAACGCCGGCTCCCGTCCAGCCGTGGAGGGAATGGCCTATTGAGGGGGTGGGGGTGGGGTCACCCTTAGGCGAGCAGTCGAAGCAGGAGCCAGAAGCCGCCCAGGATTGCCGTGGATAAGACGCAGCAGGCCAGGAATCCGACCGCGTCTTCTTTCGTCCACCGGCAAAATTCCCAACTTGAGCCCGGGAAGAGCTTGAGGTGGTCGAACCGCGACGGGCTGCGCGCCGTCTCCTCGACCGCCTGGAGGTCCAGCTCCGGCGTGGCCCCCACGGGCGTCTTCATCTTGCCGTAGAACCGGTCGACCCGGCCCTTCTCGGTCCTCGGGGTCAGGTAGCTGACCCCGATCAGCACGGCGAACGGGAAAAGCCCGTCGAAGAAGAACTGGGCCGCGAGGATGCCCCCCGCCGACAGCCCGTCGACCCGGAGGCCGCCGCACTTGAGCAGGTAGAGCTCGAAATCGAAGCGGCCGTGGCCCTCGGGAACGCCCGCGCCCGACGGCCTGACGGCGTCAAAATAAAGAGCGACCGGGGCTCCCTTGGCGTCCCGGAGATGGGGGGAAACCTGGACAAGCGCGGGGCAGCTCCTCATTGCGGGCACAAGCTGGGCCCCGAAGGGCACGATCATGGCGGTGACGAGGCTCAGGGTCACGCCGGCCCAGACCGCGGGCGCCGTCAGGCGCCGCCAGTGGAAGATCATGAAGATGGCCGCTCCAAATCCCACGTTGCCGTAGAGGATGAGGAGCATGATCGACTTCAGGTTGTTCATCAGGGTCGCGACCACGACGCTGAGCGCCAGGACGGCGATCATCGCCAGCCTGGCCGCGCCCACGGCCTGCAGCACCGAGCGGCCCGGCCGCGCATGGCCGTAGAGGTTGCGCACGAAGAGGCCGGCCACGGTCACCGCCTGGGCGGCAAGCGAGGACATGTCGGCCGCGAGGATCCCGGCGACCATGAGGCCACGCACCCCCGCCCCGAGGAGCACCCTGGAGACGGCTCCCCACACGGTGTCCGGGTCGGCGAGCCGGCCGGTGCCGCTGAAGAGCGCGATGGCGATGAGCCCGACGAACGCCCAGAGGATGATCATCAGCCGCTTTGCGTACGTCCCGCTCGCCATGCCGAAGCGGGCCGCAAACTCGTTGCGGGCCGAGCCCAGGATGGTCATCTGGGTGAGCACGCTGTGCATCTGCACGATGCTGACGAACACGACGGCGACCACGGCCCACCCCGTGAACTGCGACTGGACCGTGCCGCCAAAGAGGTCGGTCATCCCGGGGGGTATCTTGCGGGCGAGCGCGTGCCAGCCGCCCGCGGCGTGGATCCCGACCGGGATCAGGAGGAAGGAGAAGACGATGATGAGCGTCCCCTGGAGGGCCTGGTTGACCGCCGCCGCCGCCAGGCCACCCGAGACGATGTAGACGCCGACGACCGCGGTGTAGAGCAGGTAGAACTGGAGGGGCTCGAAGGTGAGGCCCAGCATCGCCGAGGTCACCTTGTAGCCCACGAAGTTGCCGAATCCTATGAAGATGACGGCGACGCCGGTCTGGTAGAGGGCGTAGAAGCTCGCGAGCGCCTTGCTGTCGAAGCGGTCCTCGAAGAGGTCCCCGCCGGTGACCAGCCGCACGCGCCGGAACCAGGTCGCCATGAACCAGTAGTAGGGGTTCATGAACACGGTCTGGAACGCGATCCATATCCCCGATATCCCCTGCTGGTACACGACGCTCGCCGTGCTGACCGCGCCGTTCGCGTCGCAGGCGTTCCCGAAGTTGAGGAAGAACTGGAAGAGCTTGCCGAGCCTGCGGCCCGCGAGGAAGAACCCCTCCTCGGTCTTCGACACCGCCGCGCGCACGCCGACGACCATGATGATCGCCAGGTAGGCGACGATGACGGCGACATCGGCCCAGTGAATGCCGGGGGGCGGGCTCACCGGGGCGTCGGGGATGTTGTCCGGTGGGGATGGGCCCGCGGGGCTCCCCGTGCGCCGGGGCAGCTGGCGGATGGGGAAATTGTCATGCGGGTGGGGTGGGGACCCGGCGAAGTGAAACGAGGCCGGGGTCCGGCAGGAACGTGGTTCGGGTGAAATTCGGGTGCAAAGCGAAAATGCTCCGTCCCCGCCGATGGGAGCCGGCCTCAGGCCCTGGCCACCAGGGTGGGGCCGTCGCGCCAGAGCGCCGGGATCACGGTCAGGGACGCCGGCGCCGGTATGCCGCGCTCGTTGCGCTGGAGCTGCGCGATCAGGAGCTCGACGCTGCGGGCGCCGAGGAGTTCAGGCCGGAGGTCGAGCCCCGCGCAGGGCCGCGACTCCGTGGTGACGTTGAGCGAGACGAACCCCGCCTCCTCCGGAACCTTGGCGCCGCACTCCGCCATCCACTCGATGGCCTCCGTCCAGTGCCCGAGGACCACGTCGGGCCCGTGGCGCCGGAACCATTTCATGAACGGGACGCGGTCGAACTCGTCCATGATGAGCGGGGGGATGCCGGGTTTGCGGCTGCTCCTCTGGTGGGCGAGGAACGCGCCCTCCCACCTGTGCTGCAGGCGCTCATCCTGGTGGCGGTGAAGGAACAGTCCCGGCCGGCGGTATCCCATGGCCTCCAGGCGCTGCAGCGCCCCCGTGAGCGAGCGGAAGTGGTCGCTGGCGATCGAGTGCAGCGCGGGGCGCTCGATCATGTAATCCATGTAGATCCCGGCGTACCGGGACCAGTCCAGCCGGGAAAGGTCCGGCTGCCGCCATGCCGGCAGCAGGAGGACGCCCTGGATGCCCCGGGACTGGAGGATGGAGTCGAGGCGCTCGACCGTGACCCCCTCCTGGCCGACCAGGAACGCCTGCAGCTTGTAGCCGAGGTCGGCGGCGCGCGCGCGCGCGCCCTCTATGAGCGCCTCGTGGTAGCGCGCCGAGTTGCTCGGCCTGTCGGCCTCGTCGATCGTGACCGCCGCCATGCCGCCCCGGAACGCCTGGGTGCGCGAGCGCCGGATCTGCGACATCACGGCGCTCGCAAGCGGATTCGGGCGGTAGCCCGCCAGGTTTGCCGCCTCGCGGATCCTTATCGCGGTCTTCTCCTGGATGCGGGGCAGGCCGCGCAGGGCCTCGGACACGGTGGTCCTCGAGAGCCCGAGCTGCTTGGCCAGCGCGCGGATGGTGGGGACGGCGGAAGGCATCGTTCAGAGTCTCAAGTCGGAGGCCGCCGATCCTTGGGGACCCTGCAAGGGGAGGGTCGGGGGCCCGCACGGCGCTCCCGTGGACTGTGGAAACGCGCGCCGCACATGAAAATGGGCGCGGTTCCGGGGTCTTCGATCATTTGATGGGGCATCTTTATTTTGCCGGCGGCGATAAACGGTCCACGTGCTCCCCGGCGGGAACAATTTGCCGTCGGAATGGAGACCAAACCATCTGACTGTCAGATTCAATCGAAATTGTACCTTTCCACCGCAAGACCTTCTCTATGTGCGCAGTACCCCGTAAGAGCCTAGCATACCCCCCGGTCCCGGCAGTTTGCAGTCTGGGCACCCGTGCGCCCACCCCGCGAATTTGCATTTTTTTTACCTCCCCGGAACTTTCCTGACCCCACTCCAAAGTCAAAGCGCCAGCTCCCTTCTACCCCCTATGAAAGCAAACCGTGCGTCACTCCGGCAGCCCGCCTCGCTGCTCTTCTCAATGGTCCTCGCCGGCTCCCTCGGAGCCCAGACTACGCCGACAGACACCACTCCCGCCCCCTCATCCCCGCCCGCCGCCGCCGTTGCGGCCGATCAGACCTCGGCCCCCAAGGAAAAGGTCCAGGTGCTGACGCCCTTCGAGGTGAACGCCGCCAAGGACCAGGGGTACTTCGCCCAGAACACCCTGGCCGGCACGCGCCTGAACAACAATATCGCCGACCTGCCGTCCTCGGTCACGGTCGTGACCAAGCAGCAGCTCGAGGACACCTCCTCGCAGAACATCAACGATGGATTCCGCTACGAGGCCAACACCCAGGGCGTGAGCACCTACACGCCCA
>DATNLY010000380.1:0-7470 GCA_035602635.1 Opitutaceae bacterium
GCCCTCTCCGTCATCCGCTTGCCTGGAGGATCTATCCCTATTCCCCTTCGACGCAGCGTTTTGGTAGTGCATGGGCGATAAGCCGGCGCAGCGTCGCATTGCGGGTGCCAAGCGTCGTTGTCCCGGGAGAGTTCAACTTCCTTGTCAATCCAGCCCACCCTGAATTCACCAAGCTCAAGTTTGCGCCTCCGGAGCCTTTTTGGTTCGACCGCAGACTTGCGCGCTGACGTTGGGACCGAGTTCGAGACGTCCTCGCCTGTTTCAGGGTCTCTTGAAAACGGCCCTTGCCGCTAGACTCGCCGGAAGTCGAAAATCTATCCTGCCTCATAAGAGGAAGGCATACCGTGTTTGCGGACGAAAACCGTCGCCTATAGCGGTTGAGTAAGGCGCTCGCCGGGGCGAATGTGCAGCCACAAACCCCGTGAAGGCTCGCCAGGGCCATGGTTCCGAGTTCGGAGCAGAGCGGCGAGTGATCCACCGCCGCACGAGTGAGCACCCTGGCGAGCCCGATATCCCCAATCAAAGGAGAGCTGCACAATGAACTCCCATGAAAGGTCCCCCTCGCCGCGGCGTCCGCGCCCATGGCGGGCGCTGGGTCTTGCCGCCGCCTCGACCGCCGTCCTTTTCGCCGGAGGCCCTGCCTCGCCGTCGTATGGGCAAAGCCCCTACCAAGGCCAGGCGCACTTCATCCCTTCCGAGCCGGTTAATTCGCCGATGGGCGCCGCCTTCGGCGTAAGGCCGGGCCGCGTGGCATGGGCCTTTGACCCCGGCGCCACCTCGTGGGACGGGACGACCAACGCGCCGGGATGGTGGGACGACAGCAACACCCACCCGGCGGCCGTCGACAAGATGCTCGCCGACGCGATCCGGTCGGTCGGCGACGCTGCCTCCGTAAGGGAGGGCTGGAGGAAGATCTTCACGGAATTCAACCAGCGCAAGGGCCGCGGGGATGTCGGCTACAGCCCGGGCGAGAAGATCGCGATAAAGCTCAACCTGAACCAGTCGCGCAGCCATGGAGACGGGGCCAATGCCTCCTATATAGCGCCGCAGCTGACGCAGGCGCTGCTGCGGCAGCTCATCCGGGAGGCCGGGGTCGCCCCGGCGGACATCACTATCTACGACGCGTCCCGGTTCGTCCCCTCCACGATCTTCGACCGCGCCACCCGCGAGTTTCCCGGCGTCCACTTCGTCGATTCGACCGGGACCGATGGGCGCGAGAAGGCCGTCGCGGATCTCACGCAGTCGATCACCCTCTCGGACGGCAGCGAGACCTTCTATTTTCCGACCTGCCTCACCCACGCCACGTACCTGATCAACGTGGCCGGAATGAAGGGGCACACGATGGCCGGCATGACCGTCACCGCCAAGAACCACCTGGGCACGATCCTGAACGCAGACGGCACCCCGGCCGCCCGGGCCACGCATCCGACGATCGCGGTCAAGAGCGGCCCCAGGGGGCCCGCTGTGGTGCAGGGCATGGGCTCGTTCAACAGCCTGGTCGACCTGAATGGCAGCCGCCAGACGGGCGGCAAGACGGTCCTCTACCTCATCGACGCCCTCTACGCGACCAAGCACAATGAGTACCGCCTCGATCCCTCCTGCAAGTGGGAGAGCGCGCCCTTCAACAACCGGTGGACCTCCAGCATACTGGCGGCACAGGACGGCGTGGCGATCGACTCGGTGGCGCTGGATTTCCTGCGCAACGAGCCCACGCTTGCGGCCATCGTCACAGGCGCGGTCGACAACTACCTCCACGAGATGGCGCTCGCTGGCCAGCCGCGAGCCAAGCGCAGCTATGACCCGGACAGGACCGGCAGGCCGATCGCGAGCCTCGGGGTGCACGAGCATTGGAACAACGCTTCGGACAAGCAGTACAGCCGCAACCTGGGTACGGGCGAAGGCATCGAGCTCGTTTCACTGAACCCGACGGCCGCCCCGATGATCGCAGCGAATGACCCGTGAGCGGCCCGGCGCGAGCGGGAGGCTAGGGGACAAGGAAAAGAGTCGAATGGCACCGACCAAGGTTCGGTGCAAGTGACCCCTGCGCAGGGGTCGTTCCATCCGCTGCCACTTCAAACCTCCTGTCGCGGCGCGATCATTGTCTCGATTCGTACTCAATCTCGAACAAAATTATATCAATGTATTGACTATTAAATGAGATAAGAGTCTATACATAGCCTTTAATAATGCATTCCTCACTTTTTGATCTTCTGCCGCCGCCGACCCGCCGCGCCCTGACCAAACTCGGTCAGGACGTGGCCACGGCGCGCCGCAAACGCCATTTCACCGTCGCGATGATGGTAGAACGGATGGGCGTGGCCACGAACACCTATCGCCGGGTCGAAAGAGGTGATCCCACAGTGGCAATGGGAGCCTATGCCATGGCGTTCTTTGTCTTGGGTCTTGGCAACCCTCTCGGCGAACTGATCGATCCGAAGCGCGACGACGTTGGTCTTCAAATGGATGAAGCCCGGCTGCCCAGGCGCGTCCGGGTGAAGCAATCGCCCACCTCGCTGTGAAACGCACCCTCCAGGTTTACGTTGGCAACGAAGGCCGTTGCGTCGGCACCCTGCACTACGATCAGAACGGGGCACGGGAGCATTCTGCTTTCGTTTACGACGAAACCTGGCTGGCTGCCGCGGATCGCTTCGCGCTCGAGCCGAGCCTGCAATTGGTCACCGGTACACAGTTTCATCGAAAGGCACCGGAAGGTTCCGTTTTTCACGCTGTGATCGCCGACACCGAGCCGGATGGCTGGGGCCGGCGCGTCATCTTGCGCGACCACGCGAGGCGGCGCCAAGCGGCTCGACGCGCTGGAACGGAGGCGGGATCGGTCCAGCTCAATGCCGTCGATTTTCTCCTCGCCGTGGACGATGGCAGTCGCGTCGGGGCTCTCCGCTTTCGCGACGAGGCTGGAGTATTTCAGCGAGCTGCGGAGCCGGGGCGCCGCGCCGCGCCGCCGCTTTTGGAATTGCAGCACCTGATGAGGGCTTCCCGGGCGGTGGAGACCGAAACCGAGACCGCCGCCGACCTGGCCTACCTGCGGGGCCGCGGCACGTCGCTCGGTGGATTGAGGCCCAAGTGTTCCGTGGTGGATGACGACGGCATGCTGGCGATTGGAAAGTTTCCGAGCGTGCAGGACGAACGTGCGGTCACGAAAGGCGAGGTGCTCGCCATGACCTTGGCGAAGGTGGCGGGTTTAAACGTCGCCGCCGCGCGGATCGTGGACAGCGACGGTGTGCCCATCGCATTGATTCGGCGGTTTGATCGCATGCCCGATAGCAGGCGCCTGATGTATATTTCGGCTGCGACGCTCCTCGGTGTCGAGGCCGGTGGTGCCCAGGAGCACAGCTACGCCGAAATCGTTGACGCCCTGCGTGTCAACGGGGCCGCGGCTCAAGCCGACATCGAGGAACTCTGGAGGCGCATGGCCTTTTCGATCCTAATCACCAATGTGGACGATCATCTCCGCAATCATGGCTTCCTACACGCCGAGCGCGGCCTCTGGCGACTCGCGCCCGCCTTCGACCTCAATCCGTTTCCGGATCGCGCGCGCGAGCTGAAGACGTGGGTGTCGGCCGAAACAGGTCCGGAAGCGACGGTCGAGGCTCTGATGTCAGTGATCGCCTACTTCCGGCTGCCGCTGCCGCGCGCGAAGGAAATACTGCGCGAAGTCGAGCGTGCCGTGGCCGGATGGCGCGAGGCCGGCCGAGCCATGGGGATGTCGGATAGCGACTTGGAAGGCTTCGCCGACGCCTTCGAGCATTCGGAGCGGGCAGCGGCCCAAAAGCGTTCCGTTTGATCATCCGAATCACCTTCGGCACCGGCTAAGAATGAAACAGGCTAACAAATTGCGCCTTCCAGAAATGTAAAACCCTGGGTGACGTCGGCTCCAAAATGGCAATGTTCCGCTATGTCGCAAAGTGGTGAATTCGACCGCTCGGGCAGCCTGCCAAAGCCCTTGTCTCATAGCCTGACTCACACTTGACCCATCTGGACCGCTGATCGATCCCCAGGGGTGCTGTCTCACATCCCTGGAAACCCGCCCTTGCCCTTCATGGCCTCCATCTGGCGCATGAGCTTCTTCTGGTTGCCGCCCTTCATCATTTTCATCATCTTCTGCATCTGCTGGAAGTGCTTCACGAGCTGGTTCACGTCGGCGATCTTCACGCCCGCCCCGCTTGCGATCCGCTGCCTGCGGCTCCCGTTCAGGAGGTCGGGCTTGCGCCGCTCCTGGATCGTCATCGACTTGATGATCGCCTCGGTGCGCGCCATCTGGCCCTCGGCGCCGTCGCCCAGCTTCACGCCGCTCATCCCGGGGAGCATGCCCACGATGCTCTGCATCGAGCCCATCTTCTTCACCTGCTGGAGCTGGGCGAGGAAGTCCTCCAGGTTGAAGTCGGACTTGCGCATCTTCTCCGCCAGCCGCTCGGCCTCGTCCTGGTCGATCGACTCCTGGGCCTTCTCGACCAGCGAGACCACGTCGCCCATCCCGAGGATGCGCGAGGCGAGGCGGTCCGGGTAGAACGCGTCAAAGTCCTCGGTCTTCTCGCCGGTGCCCGCGAACTTGATGGGCGTCCCGGTGATGGACTTTATCGAGAGGGCCGCGCCCCCGCGAGCGTCGCCGTCCAGCTTCGTGAGGACGAGCCCGGTGAGCTGGAGGGCGTCATGGAAGGCCTTCGCCACGTTGACGGCCTCCTGGCCGAGGGCGCCGTCCACGACGAGGAGCGTCTCGTCGGGCCTCACCGCCTCGCCCAGGAGCCTCGCCTCCTGGATGAGCGCCTCGTCAATCTGGAGGCGGCCGGCGGTGTCGAAGAGGATCGCGTCCGCTCCCGCCGCCGCGGCCGCCGCCAGGCCGGCCCGGCCGATGGCCGGGACGTCCCTTGACGCCCTGTCCGCGTAGAACCCGAGCTCCTCCTGGCGCGAGAGGATCTCGAGCTGGTCGATGGCCGCCGGGCGCTGGACATCGCAGGCGACGGCGAACGGGCGGTAACCGCGCTTCTTGAGAAGGCGGCCGAGCTTCGCGGTCGAGGTCGTCTTGCCCGATCCCTGAAGGCCCACCATCATGACCTTGAGGGGCCGCGCCGTGCTGATGGCGTTCGTCCCCTCGCCGAGCAGGCGCACCAGCTCGTCGTGGATGATCTTGACGACCTGCTGGCCCGGGGTGACGCCCTTCAGGACCTCCTGGCCGGCGCACTCGGCCTGCACGCGCTCCGTGAATTCCCGGGCGACCCTGAAGTGGACGTCGGCCGAGAGGAGCGCGGTGCGCACCTCGGCGAGCGCGGCCGCCATGTTCTCCTCGGAGAGCTTGCCGACCCCGCGCAGGTTGCGCAGGGCCGAGGAGAGCCTTTCGGTCAGTGTGTCAAACATGCGGACCCACCGGATGGCCCATCGGCCGGCGCGATGCAACCCCGGGAACTCTTTTTGGGATGGCTATGGGGGGGAAATTAATGAGACAATTTCACCCCTTATGAACCCAGTCCTCAAGCTCCTCATGGAAGGCGCCAACCTCACCCCTGCGCAATTGTCGCAGGTCGCGGGCATTTCCGAGGCGGAGGTCAACCGGCAACTTGATCAGCTCAAGAAGGATAGGATTCTCCTCGGCTGGCGCCCCGTGCTCGACCTGTCCAAGGAGACCGTGGCGGCCGTGCGCGCGGTGATCGAGGTGAAGATCACGCCCGAGAGGGGCGGCGGGTTCAACCGCATAGCCGAGCGCCTGAGCCGGTTCGACGAGGTCGAGTCCTGCCACCTCATGTCCGGCTCGTACGACCTGCTCATCATCGTCGCCGGGCCGAGCCTCCAGAAGGTCGCGGGATTCGTCTCGGAGAAGCTCTCGACGCTCGAGGGGGTCCTCTCCACGAGCACGCACTTCATCCTCCGCTCCTACAAGGAGGGGTCGTTCCTCATGGAGGCTCCCGCCGGCGAGACGGAGAGGCTCAAGGTGTCCCCGTGAAGCGCTTCATCGCCAAACACGTCGCCGGCCTCCCGAAGTCGGGGATCCGCGACTTCTTTGAGATCGTCGCCAAGATGAAGGACGTGATCTCTCTCGGGATCGGCGAGCCGGACTTTGACACGCCCTGGCACATCCGGGAGGCCGCGATCTACGCGCTCGAGAAGGGCAAGACCCACTACACCTCGAACCTGGGCCTCCTCGAGCTGCGCCGGGCGATAGCGAGGTATCTGGAGCCCAATTACGCGCTCGGCTACCGGCCCGATGACGAGATCATCGTCACGGTCGGCGTCTCCGAGGCGATCGACCTGGCCCTTCGCGCTCTTATCAACCCGGGCGACAAGGTCCTCTACCACGAGCCCTGCTACGTCTCGTACCACCCGAGCGTGGCGCTCGCCCACGGCGTCGCGATCGCGGTTCCCACGCGCGCCGACGACGGTTTCGCGCTCAACGCCGCGGACCTGGAAAAGGCCTGGCGGCCCGGGTGCAAGGTGCTCATGCTGAACATGCCGTGCAACCCGACGGGCGGCACGTGCGACCTGGCGCGCCTGGAGAAGATCGCCCGGTTCGCGGTCGAGAAGGACCTGATCGTCCTCAGCGACGAGATCTACTCGGAGCTCGTCTACGACGGCGCCCACACGAGCATCGCGACCCTGCCGGGCATGCGGGAGCGGACGCTCTTCCTCCACGGCTTCTCGAAGGCGTTTGCGATGACCGGGTTCCGGATCGGATACGCCTGCGGGCCGGCAGAGCTCATCGACGCGATGATGAAGGTCCACCAGTACTCGATGCTCTGCGCGCCCATCCTGTCCCAGGAGGCGGCGATCGAGGCCCTGGCGCATGGCGGGGACGACATGCGGTCCATGCGCGACCAGTACCACAGGCGCCGGGACCTGGTCGTCGGCCGGCTCAACGGCGCCGGGCTCGCGTGCGGCTCGCCGCGCGGGGCGTTCTACGCATTCCCGAGCGTGGCCGCGACCGGGCTCTCCGAGGTCGAGTTCGCCTACGGGCTCCTTGAGTCCCAGCGGGTGGCCGTGGTCCCCGGCACCGCGTTCGGCGCCAGCGGGAGGGGCTACGTGCGCGCGAGCTTCGCGGCGGGTTTCGAGCAACTTGTCGAGGCCTGCGACAGGATCGAGCGGTTCGTGAACACAGCGAAGCCATGTTCCGTTCCGTCGTCATCGTAGGCCGGCCCAATGTAGGCAAGAGCCGGCTCTTCAACCGGCTCGCCCGCAAGCGGATCTCGATCGTGCACGACCAGCCCGGCGTGACGCGCGACGTCATCTCCGCGGAGGTAGACGACGGCTACACGCTTATGGACACGGGAGGGCTGGGGCTCAGGGAGGGCGAGACCTCGTCGTCGGCGATAATCGCGGCGTCCGAGAAGCAGGTCGGCTTCGCGATCGACACGGCGGCGCTCATCCTCTTCGTGATCGACGGGCTCGACAGGGTGACGGCGCTCGACGACCGCATTGCCGCGCGCCTGCGCCGCGCGGACAAACCCGTGATCCTGGTCGTCAACA
>DATNLY010000114.1:0-4889 GCA_035602635.1 Opitutaceae bacterium
GGAGCCCCTGGCGCCGGCGGCGGCTATTCCCGCCCAGGCGCACTGAGGCTGATGGGAACGGCTGCCCGCCGCCACCCTCAACCCTCCTGTGCTGGGGTGCCCGTCTTCTCCGCCTTCTCGGGGCGGGACGAGGAAATGAACCGAATCGCGGATTCGAGCCAGACGAGCCGCTCGGCCGGCGTCAGCCTCTCGAACTCGGTGTGGCCGTCATAATCCTCAGGGCGCGAGCGGGCAATCGCCTCCCGGACCGCGCCTGACTCGCCCGCCGGGGAGGGATATGGTTCAGGGGACATGACTGCGGAGAAACTCGATGTCGACAGCATCCTTGGCGCGCAAGGGGACAATGCCAAGCTTGATGGATAGCAGCTTCGGACGGGTCAGCACGCGGACGGAGAAACCGCCCAGGTCGATCCTTTCGCTGTGGGGCAGCAGCGCCCCGAACGACAGGTCCTCCCTGAGAAAGATGTCCACCTGGCGGACCGGCAGGTCGGGATCCAGGAATGTGAACACAAGCGCATGCTTCTCCTCGGTGATCCTCCTAAGGGTCCCGGGGTCAAGGAGGGACTCGGGGGGAATGGGAACGCGCGGGCGAAGCCCGAGCCTGTCCATCACGGCCAGGAAGGCCCGCAGGTTGGGGGGTGCCATGAGGACCGCCAGGTCCACATCCATGGTCACCCGCTCGACGCCCTGCAGCACGCACGCCACTCCGCCGCCCACGATGAACTCCACGTTCGCCGCGGCGAGCTCGGACAGAATCTCGCGATAGGGATCGTGCGGCATGAGGTCCGCACCCTGAGCCAATCGGGCGGCCCAAGGCAACCGTTTGCGACCAGGCATTGGGTCGGGCGGCCCCGCAAGGAATGCGCCATCTTGCGGCTTGTTGGCCAAGCGCGCGCGTGGCATCCTCGCCTCCGTGAAACCCCTGCCCCGGCTGTTCACCGTCCTGCTCGCGGCATTGCCTGGAGCCATCGCCCCCCTCCGGCTCGCCGCAGAACCCATCCCGGAAAACCTCGTGCCCGCCGTGATCGTGAGCACCGCGAGGGAGCCCGTGGCGCCCGGCAAGTTTTCCGCGACATGGGAGTCCCTCCGGCAGTACGAGACGCCGGACTGGTTCCGCGACGCCAAGTTCGGCATGTGGGCCCACTGGGGGCCCCAGTGCGAGCCGGAGGACGGCGACTGGTATGGGCGCAACATGTACTTCCAGGGCAGCCCACAGAACGGCTACCACACGGAGCGCTACGGGCCGCCGTCGAGGATCGGGTTCAAGGACATCATCCACCGCTGGAAGGCCGAGAACTGGGACCCGGACAAGCTGATCGCCCTCTACAAGCGGGCCGGCGCGCAGTACTTCTTCGCGCTCGCCGACCACCACGACAACTTCGACCTCTGGGACAGCAAGTACCAGCCCTGGAACGCCGTCCGCGTCGGTCCGCAGAAGGACTTGATCGGCGGCTGGGCGAAGGCGGCCCGCGCCCAAGGCCTGCGCTTCGGGGTCAGCGTCCACGCCTCGCACGCGTGGACATGGTATGAGCCGTCCCAAGGCTCGGACGCGACCGGCCCCCTGGCCGGGGTGCCCTACGACGGCAGGCTCACCAAGGCCGACGGAAGGGGCCAGTGGTGGGACGGGCTCGATCCCCAGGACCTCTACGCCCAGGGCCACGAGCGGAGCTACAACAGCAGGGACCAGGGCGTGATGCACTACCTGTGGAACTGGGGCAACGGGGCCAGCCAGCCGGACCAGGCCTACTGCGACAAGTTCTACAACCGGGTCATGGACCTCATCAACAGCTACGATCCCGACCTCATCTACTTCGACGACGACGCCCTCCCCCTCTGGCCCGTGAGCGACGCGGGGCTCAAGATCGCCGCGCATTTCTACAACCACAGCATGCGGGAGCACGGCGGCAGGCAGGAGGGCGTCCTCTTCGGGAAGAGCCTGGACGAGGACGAGCGCCACGCGATGACCTGGGACATCGAGCGCGGCCACAGCAGCCGGATCGAGCCTCAGCCGTGGCAGTCCGACACGTGCATCGGCGGCTGGCACTACAAGCGCTCGATCTACGAGCAGCACGGCTACAAGACCACGAGGACCGTCATCCAGGCGCTGGCGGACATCGTGAGCAAGAACGGCAACCTCCTCCTCAACATCCCCGTCCGGGGCGACGGGACCATCGACGACCAGGAGCTTGCGGTCGTCGAGGGCATCGCCGCCTGGATGGACGTGAACCGCGAGTGCATCTTCGGCACGCGCCCGTGGACGACCTGCGGCGAGGGCCCCGCCCTCGCAGCCTCGGCCCCCGTCAGGGACCAGGGGTTCAACGAGGGCCTGGGCAAGCCCTACACGGGCGAGGACGTCCGCTTCACGACCAAGGGTGCCACGCTCTACGCGATCCTCCTGGCATGGCCCGACGGCGGAAGCGCGACCCTCAGGTCCCTGGCGTCGGGCTCCCCCGGGCTCGCGGGGCGCAAGGTGACCGGCGTGGCCCTGCTGGGCGGGGCAGGCGCCGTGTCCTGGTCGCAGGACGCCCAGGGGCTCCGGGTCGCGATGCCGGCCGCGCCCGTCGGCGACAACCCGGTCGTCCTCAGGATAGACGGCGCCCTCTAGGGACCATTCGCGAGGACCTCCCTCGCGCGCTCCATGGCGCCGTCGAAGTGGGCGCAGATGTTCTTGCGGCCGATCCGGTCGATGAAGCCCGCCTTGGCCAGCATCTGGAGCGGCTGTCGGTGCGGGCCGCTCAGGATCAGGACGCCCCCCGACGCCTGCACCCTCTCGGTGATGCTCTCGAGCGCGTTGAGCGCCGTGGCGTCCATGGCGGGGACGAGCTGCATGCGCAGGATGAGCGCGCGCGGCATCTGCCCCATCCCCTCCATCGCGTCCTCCATCTTCTCGGCGGCCCCGAAGAAGAACGGGCCGAAGATGCGGTAGACAAGCACGCCCTCCGGGATCTCCTTGCCGTGCGCCACCTGCTCATGGGTCTCCAGCTCGTCGCTGGCGGTGACGCGCGAGACCTCGGTCGTCTCGGCGATCCTGCGGATGAAGAGGACCGCGGCCATGACCATCCCCACCTGCACCGCGACCGTCAGGTCGAAGACAACGGTGAGCGCCATGGTCGCCACCAGGACGACGGCGTCGCTGCGCGGCATCTGCCGCAGCCTCGCTAGCTCGTGCCACTCCCCCATGCGCAGGGCGACCATGACGAGGACGGCGGCTATCGCCGCCATGGGCACGAACTGCCCGTACCGCGAGAACGCCAGGACGATGACGAGGAGCGTGAGCGAGTGGACCATGCCCGAGACCGGGGTGGTCCCGCCGCTCCTTATGTTCGCGGAGGTCCTGGCGATCGCGCCCGTCGCGGGCAGGCCGCAGAAGAACGGGCACACGATGTTCGCCAGACCCTGGGCGATCAGCTCGGTGTTCGCGTTGTGCCGGTCGTTGATGAGGCCGTCCGCCACCACCGCGGAGAGCAGCGACTCGATGGAGCCGAGGATCGCTATCGTGCACGCGGGGGCGATCAGCCCGCGGATGCGCTCCATCGTGACAATGGGGACCGTGAACGGGGGGAAGCTTGACGGGATCGCGTTTGGCCCGAACCGCATCCCGACCGTGGCCACGCCGTGGGCGTGCGACCAGCCCAGGGTCGCGATCCCGACGCTCGCGACCACCGTCGCGACGATGATGCCCGGCAGCCGGCTCCAGCCGAACCTCGGCCAGACGTAGATGAGCAGCGCGCAGGAGAGGCCGGTCCCCGCCGCCATCGGGTTGATTGCCGGGAGGTGGGCCCAGAACCACGGGATCTTGTCCAGGAATTCGCGCGGCTGGGGCGCCCCCCCCGTGATGCCGAGGAAGTCCGGGACCTGGCTCAGGATGATCGAGACCGCGATGCCGGTCGTGAACCCGCTCGTGACCGGGTACGGGATGAACTTGATCACGGCCCCCATCCGGGCCAGGCCCATGACGACGAGGATGATCCCGGCCATGATGGTCGCCAGGAGCAGCCCGTCGTATCCGTAGCGCTCGATGATCAGGAGCACGATCGGCATGAACGCTGCCGTCGGCCCGGCGATCTGCACCCTGCTGCCGCCGAGGGCCGAGACGATGAACCCGGCGATGATCGCCGTGAATAGCCCGACGGCGGGCGCCGGGAAGGGCGTCGCGGCGCCGAAGGGGACGCTCGCCACGCCGAGCGCGAGGGCCAGCGGGAGCGCGATCAGCCCGACCGTCACGCCTCCCATCACGTCACCCAGGAGCTTCTCGCGCGTGTAGCCGCCCTCCAGCACCTCGAGGCTGCGCGGCCTGAACAGCCCTGAAATATAATCCCTCATGGGCGCTCGGGCCCGAGGACCCTGAAGTGCGCGGCCGCGGCGACCGCGCCGAGCGCGGCCCCGGACACGGCGTCAAGGGCGACATGCTGGCGGATCGCGAGCGTCGAGTAAACGATCCCGAGGCACCACAGCCAGTTCACGGCCCGGGCAAGCCCCCCGGCGCGCATGGCCCGCAGGAGCCGGCCCAGCCAGGCCGCGGAGAAGACGGCGAAGGCCACGTGGAGCGAGGGAAACGCATTCCCCGAGGCGTCCACCGCCTTCAGGGCGGCCAGGGACGGATGCTGCGAGACCTCGAAGTCGGGCCGGGGCACCGCCGTCGGCCAGAGGAGGAACGTGCCGAAGCCGACGATGCTCATCGCGACCGCGACCCACGCGTACGAGGCGAGCTCCCGGCGGGAAGTGAGGAGGGCGGGCGCAAGGGTGACATAGGGCCAGAGTGAGACATAGAGCACCACGGCCCACGGCTCAAATGCTATCATCCGGTCGATGAAGATGCGGGGAACGGTCGTCACCGGGAGCCGCGGGTGGTTCAGCAGCCAGAAATAGACGGTGAAGAACGCCGCCAT
>DATNLY010000383.1:0-7214 GCA_035602635.1 Opitutaceae bacterium
GGCAGGGGCAAGGGGGCGGCCATGGTGAATGGCAGGACCGCAATTCATGGAAGCGCAACAAGCGCAAGCGGGGCAGGCACGGCGGCCACTGGCAGCAGGGCCAGGGCGGCGGGGCCCCTTCGCTTCATCCCCTGCAGCCGCCGCCGCCATCGGCGGAGCCCGTGTACGGCGACCTTCCCGACCCCGCGCGCTTCGCGGACCTCGCGGCGCTCGACGCCCTGGCGAAGGATATCTCCTCGGGGAAGGGCGCGGCGCTCTACCTGGACCACCTTTACTCGCTCAAGCTGGCCGAGCTGACCGCGTTCGCCCGGGAGCTCAAGGTGCCGTTTGAGGGCGCCCCGAACCGGCTCCAGCTGCTCTCGAGGATCTTCGTGGCTGCGACCGAGGCCCGCCGTCCGCTTGCAGACCGGGGCTACGTCGACCTGACCGACCGCGGGGCGTTCATCGTCCATGAATTCGTCAACTACAGGCTCTATCCTGAGGACGCCTACCTGCCCGAGAGCCTGATCCGGCGCTACGGGCTCAAGCGCGGCCACCAGGTCGAGGTCCTTGTCCAGCCCCCCCGCGAGGGCGAGCGCTGCCCCTCGGTCGTGCGCATCGACAAGGTGATGGGGATGGACCCCGATGAGATCTCGAAGGTGACCCCGTTCGAGGAGCTCATCCCCTACTACCCCCTGAAGCGCATCCTGCTCGAGGACCCCGAGGTCCAGAAGGACGTGTCGATGCGCACGGTCGACATCCTGACTCCGATCGGATTCGGCCAGCGCGGCCTGATCGTCGCCCCCCCGCGCACCGGCAAGACGATCCTGCTGCAGAACATCGCCAACTCCGTCTCGGAAAACAGCCCCTTTGCGAAGCTGATCTGCCTTCTGGTGGACGAGCGCCCCGAGGAGGTGACCGACTTCAGGCGGCACACCAAGGGGGAGGTCGTGGCCTCCACCTTCGACGAGGCGCCCGAGAGCCACGTCCACTGCGCCGAGATGGTGGGCGAGAAGGCCCGCCGCCTCGTGGAGCAGGGGGAGCATGTCGTCATCCTCCTCGACTCGATCACCAGGCTCGCGCGCGCCTACAACGCGCTCGCGTCGAGCTCCGGGAAGATCATGTCGGGAGGGCTGGAGTCCAACGCCCTGCAGAAGCCGAAGAGGTTCTTTGGCGCGGCCCGCAACATCGAGGGCGCGGGCAGCCTGACGATCATCGCCTCCGCGCTCGTCGACACGGGCAGCCGGGCCGACGAGATCATCTTCGAGGAGTTCAAGGGAACCGGGAACATGGAGCTGCACCTGGACCGGGGGCTGGTTGAGCGCAGGATCTTCCCCGCCATCAACATCGACCGCTCCGGCACCCGCAAGGAGGAGCTGATCTACCACCCCGAGGAGCTGCAGCGCATCTACGGGCTGCGGCGCGCGATGCAGGGCCTCGGCCCGATCGAATCCATGGAAATGTTGATTCAGCGCTTGAAGAAGACCAAATCCAACGCTGAATTCCTCCTGAGCCTTAGCCGGCAGTAGGATCCCTCCCCGGGCCCACCATGAGCTACGAGATGAACGAACTGCTCGAACTTGTCTTCGAGCAAAACGCGTCCGACCTGCACCTCCAGGTCGGCCAGCCCCCGACCCTGCGCCTGAGCGGGAGCATGACCCCGATCGACGGTCCGCCGCTCCAGCCGATCGACACCGAGAAGCTGATGCTCTCGATCACCCCCGACGTCCACATCCAGAGCACGAAGCTGAACGGGGGCGCCGACTTCGGGTTCGCCTACATGGAGAAGGCGCGCTTCCGCGTGTCCGTGCTCAAGTCGAAGGGCAACTACGGGATGGTCCTCCGCCAGATCCCCAACCGGATGTTCGGCCTGCGCGACATCGGGATGCCCGACAAGATCCGCGAGCTCCTCTACCGCCCCCGCGGCCTCATCCTGGTCACCGGCCCCACGGGCTCGGGCAAGTCGACGACGCTCGCCTCGATGATCAACTACGTGAACGAGAACCGGGACGGGCACATCATCACGATCGAGGACCCGATCGAGTACTACCACCCCCACAAGCGCTGCGTCGTGACGCAGCGCGAGGTGCACGTGGACGTGCCGAGCTTCTCCGAGGCCATCCGGCGCGCGCTGCGCCAGGACCCCGACATCATCCTCGTCGGTGAGATGCGCGACCTTGAGACCATCGAGGCGGCGATCAGCGCCGCCGAGACCGGTCACCTCGTGTTCGGCACGCTCCACACCAACAGCGCGGCCAAGACGGTCGACCGCATCGTGGACGCGTTCCCGGCGAACATGAAGGACATGATCCGCACGCAGCTCGCCTCCTCCCTTGTGGCCGTGATCTCGCAGGTCCTCTGCAAGAAGATCGGCGGCGGCCGCGTCGCGGGCTACGAGATCATGGTCAACACGAGCTCCATCGCCTCGCTGATCCGCGAGAACAAGACCTTCCGCATCACCTCCGACATCCAGACCGGCGCAAACCTGGGGATGATCACGATGGACACCCACCTGATGAACCTGGTCAACCGCGAGCTCGTGTCGCCGGACGAGGTGCTCGAGAAGGCCCAGGATCCCGTGCTGATGAGGGAGAAGCTGGTCGCGATGGGCGCCCGGCTCAGGGAGGTCTGAGGGGCCCCGCGCCGCTCAGGTCGGCGGGCGCCTGGAGAGCAGGGGGGACTCGAGCCCCGGGATCCTCTCGGTGAACTCGTCCGCGGGAGGCGCGTTGCGCAGGGCCCGCTGCACCATGCCCATCTTCGCGTCCAGGTTGTCGACCATCGAGACGAACACCGCCTCGGGCGTGGCGGCGAGCACGGCCGCACCCCACTCGAGCTTGCCCTGGTGGCTCAGGATGATGTGCTCCAGGCGCTCGGTCCGCTCGGGGTCGAGCTTCGCCCTTATCGCGGCCTTGCGGACGAGCTGGTAGCCGAGGACCACGTGGCCCTGGAGAATGCCGCGGCGGCCCCGCTTGGTCGCGAGCGCCCCCTCGTACTCGATCGTCTTGCCCGCGTCGTGGAGGAGGACGCCCGCCATCGCGAGGTCCGGGTCCACCTCCGGGTAGAGGGGAAGCAGCGCCCGGGCCGCGCGCGCCATGTGGACCGTGTGCTCGAGGAGCCCGTGGCGGTAGGCGTGGTGCATCATGGCGGCCGCGGGCGCCGTCCGGAACGACTCGCCGACCTCGTCAAGCACCAGCGAAACGGTGGCCCGGAGCTCGCCGCGCCCTATCGACTCCACGAACCCGGTGAATTCCGCCCAGAGCGCGGCGGCGTCCTCGGGCGCCGTCTCGACGAGGCTCTCGATCTCCTCGGCGGAGGTGAGCTCGTCGGGGGCGACGACGGCCGCGCGCGTGAGCTTCGGCGAGAGCCTGCCCTGGTAGGTCTCGACCCGGCCCTCGACGCGGACGACCGCCCCCTCTTCGGAGGAGCGCAGGGCCTCGAAGGCCGGGCTGTCCGAGAAGACGGTGCAGCTGAACGAGCCCGTGCGGTCTCCCAGCTCAGCGACCAGGTAGGGGTTGCCGTTCGAGGCCGTCTTCGTGGAGAGCTTCCTCAGGACGAGGGTGCTGGCGAAGGTCCGGCCGGGGGCGGCGTCCGCGGCCTTGAGGTCGCGCACGCTCGAGGGGGTCTTGGGGGATTCAGGCATGTTTTTTCACCAGCTCGGTGTAGGACTTGAAGAAGGGGTGGGAGGCCCCCGCGATGATGGAGTAGAACACGGTCTCCGCGGGGAGCACGTGGACCCCCGCTCGGGCCAGGGCGTCAAGGCACAGGCGCGCGTCCCCCTCGCGCCGGGCGCCGACGCAGTCGGCGAGGACCGTGACCGCCAGGCCGGCCTGGAGCGCGTCGAGCGCGGTCTGGTACACGCAGACCGGTGTCTCGACGCCGCAGAGGAGCAGGTGCTCGGTGCCGCCGCCGGCGAGGAGCCCGGCGAGCGCCGGGCTTCCCGGGGCCAGGGCGGAGAAGGCCTCCTTCGCGTGGACGTCGGGCCGCTCGACGAGGGCAAGGAGCGAGGGATCGGTCGTGCCGAGCTTCCCGGGCGCCTGCTCGGTGAAGGCCACCCGCATCCCCAGGCCGCGCGCGGACGCCACCGCGAACCGGCACCGCCCGAGGATCCGGCCGCCGTCCGCGACCGCGCGCAGGAAGACAGGCTGGAGGTCGAGGCAGAGGAGCAGGGCGCCCTTGGGCGGGGAGGCGGGTTTCACGGGAAATAGCGCTCGCGCGCCTTGACCTGGACGATCCGCCTTTCCGGCAGGACGTAGGCGGTCAGAAGGCCCCCCATGACGCAGCCCGTGTCGATCCCGAGCGACCACTTCAGCCTGTAGACCTCGGGCCTGGGAGTGTGCCCGTAGACGACAAAGGGGGGTCCGCCCCACAGGTCGGCCCACGAGGGGGCGTCCGGCTCGTCGGCGCGCTTCCTCGGCCTTCCGTCCCGGTCGACGACCTGGATCCGGGTCACGATTTCCGCGGGCTGCTTCTGCCACGGCTCGCTGGGGAGGAATCCCCCATGGACAAAAAGGGTGTTCAGCTCGGGCTCCTCGAACGTGAGGAGCATCGAATCCAGGTACGACCAGTCCTCGGGACGCAGCGCGTCGAATGTCTCAAGGTCGTGCTCCTTCATGTACTTCCTGTCGCCCGTCTTGCGAAACTTCAAGAGCCTCAGCTCATGGTTTCCCAGGAGCGAGATCGAGCCCGAGGCGCGGGCCAGGTCGATCACCTTGGTGCTGGACGGCCCGCGGTTCACCAGGTCCCCGAGAAGGACGAGGCGGTCGCCGGCCTTGAGCTCAAGCAGCTCGAGCAGGTCCGCGAATTCATTGTGGCAGCCGTGGATGTCGCCGACGGCTATGAGGCGTCCGGTCATGGATTGGTTGGCGTGTCGCGTTGCGGCGCAAATTTGCTATCGTCCTTGCGACATCAAAGTAAACAAGAAAGGTTCCAGCCGATGGATTTGAACCTGCAGCCCCGGGCCCTGTCGTGTTGCGTCTCCGGCCAGCCGTTCCGCGAGGGCGACCGCGTGGCGAGCCTCCTGGTTCGGTCGGATTCCGGCGAGATCGCGCGGCATGACGCCCTCGAGTCGAACGTGGGCTCGCTCGCGCCGGGCGGGTTCGTGGCGTGCAGCTGGGTGCAGATCTTCAAGCCGAAGCCTCCGGAGGAGAACCCGGACCGGGCGCTGAAGCTCACGGCGGACACGCTCTTCCAGACCCTCGCGGACCCGTCGAGTGAGCCGACTTCGGAGACCTCCCGGCTCGTCCGGTTCCTGGCGCTCCTCCTCGAGCGCAAGAGGGTCCTTCGGCCCAGGGGGCGGACGCCCGACGGGTCGAGGGAGATCTACGAGCACTCCGGGACGAGGCAGCTTTACGAGGTGGAGGCGATCGACCTGAGCCCGGAATTCTTCGCCGCGGTGCGCGAGCAGCTCTCGGTGCTCGTCGGGGGGGCCGAGCCGCTGCCGGCCGGCCCCTAGGCCCGGACCGGCACTCCCTGGCCCGCCAGGAAGCGCTTCACCTCCGGCACCGAGAGCGTCCCGAAGTGGAAGAGCGAGGCGGCGAGCGCCGCGCTCGCGCCGCCCCTGTCGAGGACGTCGGCAAAATGCTCCAGGCGTCCGGCGCCCCCGCTCGCGATCACGGGCACCGGCACGGCGTCGCTGACCCGGCGCGTCAGCTCGATGTCGTAGCCGGCCTGGGTCCCGTCCCGGTCCATGCTGGTAAGGAGGATTTCCCCCGCCCCCATCTCGACCCCCTTGCAGGCCCATTCGAGCGCGTCGAGGCCCGTTGGGGTGCGGCCTCCGTGCGAGTACACCTTCCAACGCGGCTCCGGTCCGGGCTCGAGCTTAGCGTCGATGGCCAGGACGATGCACTGGGAGCCGAACCGGTCGGACGCCTCCAGGATGAGGCCGGGGTCCGCGATCGCCGAGGTGTTGAGCGAGACCTTGTCCGCGCCGGCCTTGAGCATGGCCTCGATGTCGGCCGCGGATCGCAGGCCCCCCCCGACCGTCAAGGGCATGAAGCAGCGCTCCGCGGTCTCCGCGACGACGTCGCGCATGATGCCCCGGCCGTCGCTCGAGGCCGTGATGTCGAGGAAGACAAGCTCGTCGGCGCCCTGGGCGTCGTAGGCCGCGGCGCACTCGACGGGATCGCCCGCGTCGCGCAGGGCCTGGAAGCGGACGCCCTTCACGACGCGCCCGGCGGTGACATCGAGGCAGGGGATGATCCTGCGCGAAAGCATCAACCCGCCTCCCGCACGACGTCCGGGTCGAAGGTCACGGACAGGCGGTAGATGTGCCCCGGCCTCATGATGAGCGGGTGGTCGCGGACAAGGAACTGGAGGTAGTGGATCTTGCCGAAGTTGGTGCGGTAGGTCGGGTCCGCGGTCACGACCTCGGTGTCCTGCCAGTTGGCCTGGAAGTCGTCCCTCGTAACGCTGCAGCGGTGCCCGAGCGGGCCGAGTACCGGCGAGCCCGGCACGCGGTACTTGGAATGCGGCGCCGCGACGACGAGGACGAAGCGGAACTTGTCGAGGGTGACCTGCTGCTTGGCCGTGTAGGCGAACTCGCACGCGACCTTCTTGCCCGTGAAGTTCCACTGGACCTTGACGCTTCCCAGGTTCCGGACGATCTCCTCCTTGGTCGTGATCAGGTCGGGCTGCTCGTAGCGGAAGAAGAAGCTGTTGCGCATCCCGAGGCCTGTGACGCAGTTCTTGCCGTAGAACGCCGGCAGGGTGACGTGCTCGCCGAATGTCAGCTCGGGGAGCATGACCGGCAGGTACGCGTTGTTCGGCCAGTCGAAGACGCCGGGCGAGTGGGGGAACGGGAGCGCGTCGCTCGAGAGGTTTCCCCCGCAGCTGATGAGGGGGATCGTCAGGTGCAGGCCCGACTCGGCGTCGCGGTAGAGGAACAGGCCCTGCTCCTTCCGGTTTCCCTTGTCGAAGATGACGAACCGCCCCGAGGTCCTCGCGGGCTCCGACCACGGGGCGCCGACGGGCATCTGCACGGTCTTCATCAGGCGCGACCACTGGCACAGGTAGCGCGCCGCGTCGAAGTTGGCCATCCCGGTCGTGTGGGGCCGGTACGCCGTGCGCTCCTCGTCGCGCAGGTCCAGGAAGCCCTGCTCCTGGTCGAGGTAGGTCTGGTAGAAGAAGTTGAACAGCCGCCGCAGGATGTCGAAGTAGCGCAGCCTCTGGTCGTCCGGGATCCAGCCGTCGCGAAGCCCCTGCAGGATCAGGCTGACGCAGTGCATCTGGCCGTAGGC
>DATNLY010000003.1:0-3960 GCA_035602635.1 Opitutaceae bacterium
CCGCTCCCGCCACAAGGCGGTCCACCACGACGTCGACGGCGACCTCCGCCGCGCCGGTGGGGACGAGGCCGGCATCGTCCAGCTCCCTGATCTTGCCGCCGAGGCGCACGCGCTGGAAGCCCCGCTGGCGGAGCCTCGGCAGCTCGTCGCGAAGCACGCTCGGGCGGGCCCGGAGCACCGGCGCCAGGAGCATCACCCGCTCCCCCGGGCACTCCGCGAGGACGCGGTTGACGTTGTCGTCAAGCGAGCGGCGCACGACCCTGCCGCCGTCCTTCGGGCAGCGCTGATCCCCCGCGAGAGCCCAGAGAAGCCTCGAGTAGTCGGAAACCTCCGTCACGGTGGCGATCGTGGTGCGCGGCGAGACGCCGCCGGTGCGCTGCTCGATCGCCAGGACCGGGGACAGCCCGTGGATGAAGTCCACGTCGGGGCGCTTGAGCTGGTCCAGCACCTGGCGGGCCTGGGTCGAAAGGCTCTCCATGTACTTGCGGTGGCCCTCTGCGTAGAGCGTGTCGAAGGCGAGGGACGACTTGCCCGAGCCGCTGGGGCCGGTGATGACCACGAGGCGCCCCCTTGGAATCCGCAGGTCCAAGTTCTTTAGGTTGTGCTCGCGGGCTCCTTTAATGTGTATGTGTGTCGCCGCCTCCATGTCCGCAAACCCCAAACGTATCCAAAAACGCCCCGGCGCAAACGCAAACAGCCGCATTTTCGCGGTTTGCAGAGGCGCGGCCCTCGGATGGGCCGCCGCCCTCTGGGTCGCCGCCTGCTGCGCGCAGGCGCCGTCACCCAAGGTCCCGGCGCTCGGCGACGGGGAGACCCTCACCTACAGCGTGCGCTGGGGGATCATCCCCGCTGTCGGCAAGATAGTGATCTCCGCGGTAAGCCTCGGCTCGGGAAACGACGCCGTGCTGCGGGTCACGACGACCACCTCGACCTGGGGCCTCGCGCGCGGGCTCTTCCCCTTCGACGGGCGGGGCGAGTCGGTCTACAACGCGCGAAGCGGGCTCCTGGTTTCTAGCAGCGAGTGGAGCTCCTACCGCGACAAGGTGGTCAAGGACTCGGTCACGTTCAACTACGGCAAGTCCACGGCCGAGTTCACCGACGACGTCCACCCGGAGAACACGCGCGCGATCCCGATGCCCGCGGGCGACCCGTCGGACCTGATCATCGCGCTGATCCAGACCCGTTCCTGGGGCCTGCGTCCCGGCGAGAAGCGCGACGCGCTCGTCATCTTCAAGGACCAGTTCTATCCGCTCACGATCCACGCCGAGGGCTACGAGTACATCTGGACGACGCTCGGCGTCTTCAAGACGCTGGTCCTCGTCCCGCGGATGGAGGAGACCCCGCCCGTGGGGATGTTCAGGCACGGCTCCACCGTTAAGGTGTGGATCGACATGGACGACGAGCGCCACCTTCCCGTCCGTTTCCAGGTCGGGTTCGGGTTCGGCTCCGGTACGGCGAGCCTCACCGACTACTCGCGGCCAAAATAGCCTTGCCTCGCCCGCGCCAAAACGGCTTAGTCAGCGGTTTTATTCCATGAAAGCGACCATCAAGACCCAGGGGCAGCAGTTCATCATAAAGGAGGGGGACATCCTCATTGTGAACCGCTTCCCGAACACCGAGGCCGGCGCAACGGTCGAGATAAAGGACGTGCTGGCCGCCGGGGAGGGCGCCGACTTCAAGGTGGGCAGGCCCACCCTGCCGGGCGCCGTCGTCTCCGCCAAGATTCTCGAGAACAAGCGCGGCGACAAGATCGTGGTGTTCAAGAAGAAGAAGCGCAAGGGGTACGAGCGCAAGCAGGGCCACCGCCAGGAGCTTTCCGTCATCAAGATCGAGTCGATCAAACTCTAAGGGAGACCTAAGCCATGGCGCACAAGAAGGGTCAGGGAACATCCACAAACGGCCGCGAGAGCCACTCGAAGCGTCTTGGGATCAAGATGTTTGGCGGGCAGAGCGTCATCGCGGGCAACATCCTCGTGCGCCAGCGCGGCACGAAGCTCCACCCTGGCAAGAATGTAGGCGTGGGCCGGGACTGGACGCTGTTCGCCCTCAAGGACGGCGTCGTCAAGTTCGACAAGCCCCACCGCAAGGTCTCGGTCGTCACGGCCGGCTGAGGCCGGCGTCCGGGCAAAAGTGTCCGATCGCCTGGAAGAGTTGCGCCGCCAGCGCGCCCTGCAGAGGGAGCACCTGGACTGGATCGAGCGCGAGATCGCGGCCCTCGAGGCGGCCGCCCGGCAGGAGCCCCCGGCGCAGCCGCCCACGATCCCCGTCGCGCCCGGGGAAGACGAGCTCCAGGCTGAGGCCATCCTCCAGGAGTACGTCCAGCCGCAGGCCTCGATCGAGAAGCGCACCAAGCTCGGCTGCCTCCTGTACTTCGCGGTGGCGCTCGCTCTCCTGGCGCTCGGCCTCGCCGCGGTGCACCTCTATTCGCGGGCCGGCCGCGGCCGCTGACGCGCGCGGCCCGCTCAGGAGGCCGACGGGTAGCTGCCCAGCCACTTCACCGTGGGGCAGAACTTCGTCAACTCCCCGAGGGCGGCCTTCATTGCCGGGTCGTCATAGTGGCCCGTGACATCGACGAAGAAGAAATAGTCCCAGGGCCGCTTCTTGCTCGGGCGCGACTCGATCTTCGAGAGGTTTATCCCGCGCTCGCCGAACGGCATCAGCATCTTCAGGAGCGAGCCGGAGTGCGACGCCGCCTCGTCCCCCAGCGAGATCAGGAAGCTCGTCATGTCCTTGCCGCCCCCCACGGGGCCGGCGGGCTTGCGCCCGAGCACGAAGAAGCGGGTCGTGTTGTCGGCCTTGTCCTGGATGTTGCGGGCAAGCACCGGCACGCCGTGGTGCGCCGCCGCGGACTCGCTGGCGACCGCGGCGGCCACCCGGTCCTCCTTGGCGATCTGCACCGCGCGCGTCGTGCTCGAGGCCTCCAGCTGCTGGGCGTGGGGAAGGTGGCGCTGGAGCCAGTGCCGGCACTGGGCGAGCGCCTGGTCCTTCGAGTACACCCGCTCGACCTTGTCCAGGGTCGCTGCCTGGGTGATCAGAGCGTGCGTGATCTCGAGGTAGACCTGGCCGACGATCTTCAGGTCGCTCTCGACAAAGCTGTCAAGGGCCTCCCTGACGCTCCCCTCGGTGGAGTTCTCGATCGGGATGACCGCGTTGTCGGCCTCGCCCTTCTCGACGGCCGTGAAGATGTCCTCGATCGTCGCCATGGCGTGGTAGTCGACGCTCGCCCCGAACTTCTTCTTTGCCGCGGAATGGGTGTTGCTCGCCTCGGGGCCGAGGTAGGCGACGAGGAGCGGCTTCTCCAGGGCGATCGCCGCCGACATGATCTCGCGGTAGATCGCGCGCAGCGCCTCGTTCCTGACGGGGCCCAGGTTCTGGTCGCAGACCTTCCGCAGCACGGCGTCCTCCCGCTCGGGCACGAAGATCTCCTCGCCAGAGTTGCGCTTGATCTTCCCGATCTCGGCGGCGAGCGCGAGGCGCCTGTTGACCAGCAGGACGAGCTCGCTGTCGAGCCCGTCGATCTTCTTCCTGATGGCGTCCAGGTCCATCAGGGTGCGGCCCCGGCGTCGCCCTGGGGCGCCCCGGCGGGCTGTCCAAGGGGCAGTTCCGCCTCGTCCAGGCCCATGTCGGCATCGCCGGGCCTGTGCCCGGGGGACTCTCCCCTCAGCCACCCGTCGATCTGGCGGGACGTGAGGATGTCGCTTGCGGGCAGCTCCTCCACGGACTTGATGCCCACCAGCTCGAGGAAGCGGTCGGTCGTCCCGTACTGGATCGGGCGCCCGGGGAGCTCGGCGCGCCCGACGACGGTGATAAGCTCGCGCTCGAGCAGCTTGGCGACGCCGGCGTCCGCGGAGACGCCGCGCACGGACTCGATCTCGGCCCTCGTGACCGGCTGGCGGTAGGCGACGACAGCGAGCGTCTCCAGCGAGGACTGGCTCAGCTTCGCCGGCTGGGGCTCCTCGC
>DATNLY010000005.1:0-5691 GCA_035602635.1 Opitutaceae bacterium
CGCTCGACGCTCGTCTTCGACGTCGAGCTGGTCGACTTCCGCTGACGGGCTATTCGTGAAGGCGCGTGACCGGAGCCCGGAGGCGGTCGACGAGGGTCGGGTTGAACAGGTGGAACCTCTTGTCCATCTCGGCGCCGCCCGCCTGCGCTGCCGCCGCCCCGGCTGCCAGGAGAGTGGCTTGCGCCAGCGCGCGCGCGATGCGCGGCGCCCTCCTTGCGGCGGCGGCAGGCCGCCTTGCGTTGGGTGACGGGGATTCTTGGGGTTTTGCCATGGCCGGGGTTTCTCGGGCCCCTTCGACAACCCGAGACCCGATTCGTTCCCGGCCTCCCTAGAGTCCCGCGTGCCCGCCGTTCCGCTTGATCCACGCCTCGGCCGCGCGCCAGCCGGGGAAGACCGCCTCCACACACTCCCAGAAGCGCGGCGAATGGTTCATCTCCCGCAGGTGCATGAGCTCGTGGTGGATGATGTAGTCGCGCACGTGGTCGGGCGTCAGGACCAGGCGCCAGTTGAGCGAAATGGCGCCGGCGACGGTGCAGGAGCCCCAGCGCGAGCGCTGGTCGCGCACTGACACCCGGGTGACATTCATCCCTGTCAGGGCCGCGAGCTCCCACGCCCGCGCGGGCAGCTCCACCTTCGCGAGCCTCATCATGCGCGCCTGCAGCACGGGCCTGAGGTCGCCCCCGAGCATCGCCACCCTGAACACGTCGGCGCCGAGGCACACGGAGGGCCTGGGCACCGGGGACGCCACCCGGATCTCCTCAAGCTGGCCCCTCCAGAGGACCCGCGTGCCAACGGTCCAGACGTCCGGTGCGCGTGGCCTGCGCAGCTGGCGCTGGCGCGCACGCTCGAGCCATCCGCGGTTCAGCTCGACGAAGCGCTCCGCCTCCCGGAGTGTCCCGCGCCTCGGGATCGTCGCGACGGCGACGCCGTCGCGCCCGAGGGAAAGCCGGTAGCCGCGCGCATTGTCGCTTCGCCTGTAGACGATGCCCTCGCGCGGCCCTCCCCCGGTGGAAGGCGGGGACCGGTGCACGCCGGGCGCAGGCGCGAACTGACCAAAGAAGTCGTCCTGGCGGTCCTCGGTCACGTCGGGGGCATGGGGCGCGTCGGGCCGGCTCCTAGAGCGTCATCCGCGCGGAGGGAAAGACCGCGGGGCTCGCGTGCCCCGCGGAGTCGAACGCCTCGACCCCGAAGATGACGTCGTCCTTGGACACGCCCTTGACCGTGGTGCGCGTGACGTCCCTGCCCAGGTCGAGGGAGTGCTCCCACATGGCCGAGGTCGTCTCGCGCCAGACGACCCTGTAGCCCGCGAGGCCGGGGTCCTGGCTCGGCGCCCACCGCAGCGTCGTGTCGTTCTCGAGCCTCGCCGCCTCGATCTGCACCTTGTCCGGCGGCGCGGGGGCGCGCGCGAGGACCGCAAGCGCCGCCGCATTCACCCGGGCGACGGCGGCCACGTACGAGAAATCCACGCGGTCGGGAAGATCCCCGTACTGGACGCCGTTCTCCACGCGGACATCCTGGTGCTCGCGGTGGTAATCCTCGGCCGGCTCCGTGAACCTGACGGCGGCGTAGCCCTGGTCGAGGAACGGCTCATGGTCCCCGCCCCGCAGGTAACGGTCGGCCCGGTAGACGACCCGGACATTCATCGAGGGGACGTAGTCCGCGGCGATGTCGCGGACGGCGCGCGCGAGCTCGCGCGGCGGCGTGTCGTTCTCGCCGCCCTCCCTGACGAGGCCGACGAGGCCGTCGTCGAGCGCCGCCCTCGCGGGCAGGCCCTGGGCGAACAGCCTCACCGTCGCACGGTCGACCCTGCCGTCCTCCGACCGGCTGTTCCCGATGATGTCGTTGTTGAGCATCGCCTCGATGTTGGCGTTCCTTTGCCTGGCGCCCCCGGCCCAGTGCGTTGAGCCGAGGAGGCCCTGCTCCTCGCCCGCGACCGCGAGGAAGACGATCGTCGCCCCGAACCGGTAATGCGACATGACGCGCGCGAGCTCCAGGACGGCGGCGACGCCGGACGCGTCGTCGTCCGCCCCCGGCGCCGGGCTCGTCGAGTCGAGGATGTTGACCACGCGGGAGTCGTAGTGGCCGCTGACCACGAGCGTGCGGCCGGAGGGATCGGCCCCGGGCAGCGTCGCCACGATGTTCGTTATCCGCGCCCCTTCCGGGACCCGCGGCTGCACCGGCGGCTGGTCAAAGGTGTCGAGCTCGACCTGGAGCCTGTTGCCCGACTCGACGGACGCCCGGCCGAATTCCGCGCGGATCCAGGATGCCGCCCCGCCTATGCCGTCGCCGCTCGGCAGCGGGTCGGAGAGCGTGTGGCGCGTCTTGAAGCTCGCCATTACAAAGATCGACCTCTGGATCCGCTCCGGCGAGATCGCCCGGACGATGTCGCGGATATCGGGGTCGACGGCCGGCGCAGGCGGCGCAGGGGCCTCGGCCTCCGCGGCTTGGGCCGCGGACGCCAATGCCGCTGCAACGAGGAGAGCCTGGGCGCCGGCGCGCATGGTGGACCCAGTGAGCGGACGCGTCCCGGGGAGTCAAGGTGCGTTCGGCCGGCGGCACTCCGGCGGGCGCCACAGAGGGGGCGGGCGCACCTCGCTTTGACAGAATGCTCCGTTACGCGATGGTGTCGGGTGCCAGTCGAATGCAAACGCGCCAGGCGGGAGCCGGGCAACTGACCGTCAATGAAGATAACAACCCTGCTCGGCCTGAGGATCATCGCGTTTGTGAAGATCGTGAAGGGGGTCGCCCTCTGCGGCCTGTCGCTTGGGATATTCAACCTGATCCACAAGGACCTCGCCGCGACCGCGCTCCATTTCGTCCAGATTGCCCGGATATCCCCGGAGAACAGGTATGTGGAGCTCCTGCTCGTGAAGGTCGGGCTTATCGAGCCAAGGACGCTCAGGCTCTTCGGCGAGCTCTCGGCGCTGGAGGCCTCGATTCAGCTGGTCGAGGGCCTCGGCCTGTGGTTCGGGGCGGCATGGGCGGAATACGTCGTCGTTGTCTCGACGGGGATCTACATCCCGGAGGAATGCCTCGTCCTCCATCGGCATTTCACGTGGTTCCGTGTGTCGGTCCTCGTGGTCAACGCCGCTATGTTCGCCTACGTGGCCTATGCCGTATGGACCAGGTACCAGGCAAGGCGGTCTTGCCCGGCAACCCCGGCCTAGCGCACAGGGGCCGTCGGACGGCCCGGCCGGTATCGAACGGCAACCAGGCCTTAGTCCACCCAAGGTATGAGTGGCGCCAGCGGGCTCAACGGAATCCCGGTTTGATTGCCATCCCAAGTGGCAAGATTTCAGGGCGGCTTCCAATTCATCGTTGAGCTTGCGAATGGATGGATATTTAACCCCAATTTTTCATGAAGTCGGCTGCTCTCCTGTGCGCCAGCCTCGCATTGCTTCGGGTGCTGGCGGTGACGAGCGCCGCGGAAGCCGCCTCGCCGGGCCAGGTTCCGGTGGACCTTGGGCCCCAGTTGGCTCCCTTTGTCACCCAGGGCAAGGCCCCGGGCATCGCCGCCATCGTGCTGCGCGGTGACCGGATCATAGCACATGGGGTCGCCGGGGTTCGCCGCGTGGAGTCTTCCGTGCCCATTCAGGCGGACGACGAGTTTGAGCTTGGGTCCTGCGGCAAGGCCATGACTGCGACGCTCGTGGCCATGCTGGTGGAGGAGCGCAGATTGAGCTGGGATGCGAGCCTTGCGGAGATATTCCATGGCTCCGATGGCCCCATCGACCCCGCGTGGAGCCAGGTGACAATCCTGGATCTGCTCCACCATCGCTCCGGCATCACCAAGGGTCACTATGTCCGCTTCTTCAGCAGCATTCCGTTTGCGGGGGGCGATTTGGCCCGGGAGCGGCGGCGTTTCGCCCGGAAAATGCTGGCGCACCCCCCGGATGTGGCCCCGGGAACCCAGTTTGTGTACGCAAACGCAAATTATCTATTGGTTGCGGCGGCGCTGGAGCGGGTCACGGGCCAGCCGTGGGAGGATCTTATCCGCCGAAGGCTCTTCCAACCGCTCGGCATGACCACGGCGGGCTTTGGTCCACCCGGCACCGCGGGCCAGATCGACCAGCCTTGGGGTCACGGAAGCCGCCGGCTGTTTGGCCTTATCCCGATTTTCAATGCGGGAGACACCGGCTTCGATCCCGGCAGCGTTAGCGCGGATTTCCCGCGGGCTGGCGCGCCCGCCGGCCTGGTGCATATGTCGATGGCCGATTGGGCCAAATTTGCCGTGCTGCATCTCCGTGGCGACCCAAGGAATCCACACTGCATACCTGCTCTCTTGAGCGAAGAGTCCTTTGCCGTGCTGCATCGGCCGGATCCGCGCGGCGGCCGGAGCGAAGGGTTGCAGCAATACTCCGCCGGATGGGGTGGAGGAACCAGGCCGTGGGCCAGGGGCAATCGGCCCGGCGACATCGGTGTTGTCCTTTGGCACCCGGGCGACAACGGAAGATGGAATACCGTCGTCTGGATCGCGCCGGAAATCGATTTTGCCGTGCTGATTGCATGCAACAGGTCCGGCATGTGGGGACTCTGCGACGACGTGGCTGCCAACTTGGTCAGGGAATTCGTCGCGAGGACTGAGACTGAGATTCCCGGTGCCGGACTCGAGGGCTACTGGGAGGCCGCCTTTGGCGGACAGGCGGACGGCCTCCAAAGGCTCCGGCTGACGCTGGACATTGCTGACACAGACCCCGCGCATCCGTCCGGCATCCTCGATAGTGTTGATGAAGTTAACTCCCGCTTTCCAGTCACTGGCATCAGTCAGGACGACGGGGTCATTCGCCTCGAATTCACGAGGATCAGGGCCACGTTTGAGGGGAAGCTGAACAGCGAGGGTTCGGAGCTTGCTGGTCGCTGGATGCAGAACGGGACGGTCAAATCACTCGTCTTCCAACGAATGCCCCGGCCGGAGGCCCGGAATTAGGATCTGTCGCACACACAAATTCGCGACACCACCCGCACAATTGTGGTTTCCCAATATGATTTCAGCGACTCCCTTAGGACGCTCGGAGAGCTCCGCCTGAAATAGCTCCTTAGGCCGGGTCTATTTCTTCTTCTTGGAGGGGCTGGAGCCGCTCCGGCTCCCGTTGCCCGGCTTCTTCTTCAGCTTCCATTCTCTTAGGGCCCTAAGCGACTCCTCGGCGGCGGCCGCAAGACTCGCGCCGGCGCTCGCATATTGCTGCGCTAGGCCCTGCAAGCCCACCAGTTCCTCAACGGGAAGCTGGACGGCATCACGACCCTGGTCCACCATTGCGGGGTCCCCGATCACAATCGGCTGGGGAATGTACCTCATGTTTCTGAGGAGCGTGCACAGACGGACTGCGGCGGGCAAAACCATCTGGATATTGAGTTGTTTTTGAATCTTTGCCGCCGGATTGTTCCCCGCTTTTGCGTAAAAGGTAACGACCAGCCCGAGCGTGAAATCGGTGACAGCGGAAGGCATCTGGATGTAGCAGACCGGGTCGGTGTGTGACGCCGCTCCGTTCGGTGGGGCGCCCACGAACTGAGGCACTAGACCGGAACTGGGTTGGATCACCCACTGGTATGCGGCGGTGCCGTTCGGCGGCACATTGAGGAGTGTGCTCGTGAATTTCGTGATGGCGTTCGGCGTGCACCATTGTCCGCAGGCGTCCGCCTCGTACGGCCCGAACTTGAAGTCATAGTCCGGCAGCATATCGGCGGGGATGG
>DATNLY010000029.1:0-7333 GCA_035602635.1 Opitutaceae bacterium
CGTTCTTCTTCGCGTTCTTCAGCATGCTCCGGAGCGCTGCCGAGCTTCGGTTCGCGCCGTTCCTCTGGGCGCACGACCTGTCGGCCCCGGACACGGTCTACACGTTCGTGGCCCCGCTCGTCGGGTCGGTCAACCTGAACATCCTGCCGCTGCTCGTCGTCTCCACGATCGCGATCCAGATGAGGCTTGTCCCTCAGCCGACCGTGGACAACGCCCAGATGAAGATGATGAAGTACATGCCATTCTTCATGCTGCTGTTCTATTACAGCTTCTCGTGCGCCCTCTCGCTCTACTCGACCATCAACTCCCTGTTCACGATTGGCCAGCAGCTCCTCATCAACCGGATGAAGGACACCGTCGATATCCTTCCCCTGGGCGGGGGCCGGCCGGCGAAGAACGTCACGCCGCACAAGCGCTGACCCGGCCGCGGGTTGCGCCGGAGGGCGTCATAAGCGCTTCACCGCCTTGCGTCTGCGGCTGCGCCGGGTTGTATGGGCGGGAATCATGACCGACGACGTCCAGGCGCCGCCCGCGCCCGAATCGAAGCCCCGGCACCTGGCCGGGGACGATGTCGGCATTGTCCGCCCGCGCGACTTCACGCACCCGGGCCCCTTCACGTTCAAGAGCGGGCAGACGATCCAGGGCTTCACGCTCCGCTACGAGACCTACGGGGCCCTGAACGCGACCCGGGACAACGCGGTGCTTATCTGCCACGCCCTGAGCGGCGACCACCACTGCGCCGGCTGGCACTCGGAATCCGACGGCAAGCCGGGATGGTGGAACAACCTGATCGGGCCCGGCAAGGCGGTCGACACCCGGCGGTTCTTCGTCGTCTGCGCCAACGTCCTCGGCGGCTGCCAGGGGTCGACGGGGCCGAGCTCGGTCGACCCTTCGACCGGGCGCGCCTACGGCCTCGGCTTCCCCTTCGTCACGATCCGCGACATGGTGAACGCGCAGAAGCTCCTTCTTGACCACCTCGGCGTCTCGGAGCTCCACGCGGTGCTGGGAGGTTCGATGGGCGGGATGACAGCCATGCTGTTCGCGATAGAATACCCCCAGTTCACGAGGCGCCAGATCATCATGGCGTCGACGGCGAACGAGAGCGCCCAGGCGATCGCGTTCAACGAGGTCGGCCGCCAGGCCATCATGCAGGACCCCGCCTGGAACAACGGCGACTACCCGGGCGACGGCGGCCCCCGCGTCGGGCTGGCGATCGCGCGCATGATGGCCCACATCACCTACCTCTCGGACGCGGGCATGGACCGGAAGTTCGGCCGCCGCAAGCGCGAGTCCGCCGGGGGCGAGGCCTACACCTTCGACGCCCAGTTCGAGGTGGAGAGCTACCTGCGCCACCAGGGGCAGAGCTTCATCAACCGGTTCGACGCGAACTCCTACCTCTATATCACGCGCGCCATCGACCAGTTCGACCCCGCGCGCGCGTACGGGTCGCTGGAGCGGGCGTTCGCCCCGGTCCGCGCCGAGTCGCTGGTCGTCGGGTTCACGAGCGACTGGCTCTTCCCGCCGGAGCAGAACAGGGCGATCGCGCTCGCGCTGCTGCGCGCGGGCAGGCGCGCGAGCTACGCGGAGCTCTCGACCGACCTCGGGCACGACTCGTTCCTCCTGGAGAGCGACGCGCTCTACTCGCTCGTCCGCGGCTTCCTCGAGCGCGACGAGGCGTACGCCTTCGATTTCGCGATCTGAACCGCCCACGGCCATGAGCAAGCGCATCGAGAAGAGGACGGTGGACATGAGGGTGATCGGCGAATGGGTCGTGCCGCAGTCGCGCGTCCTGGACCTGGGGTGCGGGCGCGGCGAGCTGATGGGCTACCTCTCGCAGGAGAAGCAGGTCTCCGCGACCGGCGTCGACCTGGACTTCGACAGGATCTCCGCGTGCGTGCGCAGCGGCCTCAGCGCCTACCAGGGGGACATGACCGCGTTCATGCGCGCGTTCCCGGACAACCACTTCGACCGGATCATCTGCTCGCGCACCGTCCACGAGCTCAACGACCCGGCGGGCGTGATCCTGGGGGCGCTGCGGGTCGGAAGCGCGGTGACGGTGGGGTTCGTGAACCACGCCTTCTGGAAGAACCGGCTCGGCGGGCTCTTCCGGGGCCGCAAGGTGCAGAATGAGGTCTACACGACCCGCTGGCACGAGAGCAGGCCCACGAACCCGCTCTCGATCGCGGACTTTGAGGATTTCTGCCGCTTGAAATCGATCCGGATCGCCCGGCGGGTCCACCTGCTGGGCGACTGGAGGACGCCCTGCCCCTTCCTCCCGAACCTCCTTGCCGGATACGCCCTCTACGACCTCGCGCGGGCGTGACGCTGCGAGAGCCGCGCGGCCTGAAGGAGGCAGACGCAGTCGCTCGCGTCGGAGGTGTGGAACCAGTGCGGCTCGAGGTGGCCAAACTCGCGCTCGAACGCCTCGCGGCCCCCTCCGACCTCGATCATGAGGATCCCGTGGGGCCTGAGCCGGCGCGCCGCCTGCCGGACAAGCCTGCGGATGAGGCCAAGCCCGTCCGGTCCGCCGTCGAGCGCGAGCCGCGGCTCCCTGCGGAACTCCTCGGGAAGGCCGTCCACGTGCGCCGTCGGCTCATAGGGCGGATTGCAAAGGATCACGTCGTACCGGGGCGAGGGCGCGCGGGCGAGAAGGTCGCCCCTCGAAAGGCGAACGCGCCCCGCGAGCCGGTGGCGCCCGACATTGATCGCCGCGACCTCCAGCGCGTCCGTCGAAAGGTCGATGGCATCGACCCGTGCCCCCTTGAAATGTCTGGCAAGCAATACCGCCAGGCACCCGGAACCGGTGCACACGTCGGCAACCCGCGTGACGCGGGCGGGGTCGCGCAGCCACGGGTCGACCTGTCCCGGGAGAATCTCGACAAAGTAGCTGCGGGGGATCAGCACCCGCTCGTCGACGTGGAACCGCAGGCCGCCGAGCCATGCCTCGCGCGTGATGTAGGCCGCCGGGACGCGGTCCACGAGGCGCCGCCGGAACACGGCCCCTACCGCGGCGGACTCCGCGGCCGAGAGTCTCCTCCCCAGGACGGACGGCGCGCTTCCAAGCGGCAGTCCCAGCGTCCGCAGGATCAGGTACAGCGCCTCGTCCCGCGCCGAGGCCGCCGTCTGGCCGAGCGCCGCGCCATGCCTTGCGTACATCCCCTCCGCACGCCTCAGCCAGCCCGAGACGTTCACAGCGGGAAAATGAGCGAGAGGGCGGGCGGGCTGATCCAGCCGCAGAGCATCCAGTACGGGATGCTTGCTACGGCGACCATGGTGCCCAGCGCGTACCGGACCGCCTCGATGTTGACCGCGATCAGGATGAAGATCCCGCTGTAGCGGGAGATGTTGAGGAACGTCTCCCGCGACATCCCGACCAGGTGGCTGAAGATCAGGCCCCCGTCGAGCGGCGGGATGGGCAGCATGTTAAACACCATCAGGCCCACGTTCATCATCACGACCCTCTGCACGAGCTCGGCCAGCACCGGGTGGGCCACGACGAGGAGCGCCCCGGCGACAATCGCTAGGAGGGCGATGGCGGCGTTGGCGGCGGGGCCCGCGAGCGTCACCAGGGCCTCGTCGCGCCTCGGGTTCCTGAAGTTGGAGGCGTTCACGATGACCGGCTTCGCCCACGCGATGAAGGCAAACCTGTTTCCAAGGAGAAAGATGCAGATGAGCGGCATTACCACGGTGCCGATGGGGTCGATGTGGGCCCGAGGGTCGAGCGTCACGCGGCCGTCGGCCCTCGGCGAGTCATCGCCCAGCATATCCGCCACGACGGCGTGGGCCCACTCGTGGACGGCAAGGCTCGCCAGCAGCACGATGAAGGTGAGCAGCCCGTCCCGGATGACGATGGGGTCGAAGTCCATGCACCGCTACTTTCCCCCGGCCGGGGCCATGCGCGCAACCAGCTTCTGCTTCTGCGCGTCGAGCTTCGGGTCGGTGACGGCGTCCAGGACCTTCCGGGCCTCGCCCGCCTTGCCCATGTTCAGGAGCACGTTCGCCTCGTGCAGGCGCATCGTCTGGCGCTCGATGTCGGACTGCGCGTGCGCTTCCAGCCCCTCCCAGGCCCTGAGGGCCTCCTGCCAGTCGGGATCCTTCATGTCGTAGAAGGACTCGGCATAGCGGTAGACAAACTCGATGCGGTCCGGCGCGAGCCGGGCGGCCTCCCCGAACGCCTGGTGCATGGAATGGTCCAGGGAGTCCCGCGTCCATTCGCCGCTCTTCAGGAAGTCGTCGCGGGCCTCGTAGAGGAGGGTGCCCAGCTGGTAATGGTAGAGCGGCTCGCCGGGCTCGAGCTTGATGGCGGCGAGGAAGTAGTTGAGCGCCTCCATCGGCTTTCCCTCCTCGGCAAGGTAGTTGCCCAACTCATTTTTCACCAAGGGGATGTCCGGATCCATCTGGTTCGCCTTCATCAGCACGGCGACCGCCTCCTTCCTGGCTCCGGCCTTCCAGAGCATGTACCCGTAGGACGCGTAGCCGGCCGCAAAATTCGGATTGTCGCGCAGGAGCGACTCGTACTCATGGATGATCTGGTCCACCCGCGCCTTGAGCTCGGGATCATTTGGATTGTCGCGCTGGGCCGCGGCATCGGCGAACACGGCCTTCTGCTGCTCGGCGATCTCGCGCAGCCTCTGCTCCGCCATCGTCTCGGGCGCCGGCGGCGCGTCGGCGCGCGCCGCTGCGGCAAGGAGTATCGCAAGGCATGCGCAGGAGAGGAGGGCTGGGCGTACGTGCATGGATGGCGGGCGAACCCCGTGGACACCGGGCGGATTGCCGCGTTCAAAAAAAATGCCCCCGCAGGGACGCATAAGGCGACAAAAATGCACTATTCGCTTCCGCAGGGGTCCATTGGATCGTATGGTCACCGAAATGAGCCAGGCGCTGCGGTCCGTATCCCAAAATCCGTTTGGGCTCGAATTGCCGTCCGATGTCGCAGGATCCTCGATCGAGAGGCTGAACGACATTGTCATGGTGACCAAGTCGGGGCCGCTTGAGGAGCCGGGCCCGCGGATACTCTACGTCAACGCGGCCTTTGAGCGGATCACCGGTTATGCCGCGGAGGAGGCGGTCGGCCGCTCGCCGCGCTTCCTCCAGGGGCCGGGGACCTCCGTGGCGGAGCTCCTCCGCATCGAGGACGCGCTGCGCGCGCGCAAGCCGATCCGCGCCGAGCTCCTCAATTACCGGAAGGATGGCACGCCGTTCTGGATCGAGATCGACGCGACGGTCTTCGCAAGCCCGTCGGCCGGCGGGGAGTGCCTTGTGTTCATCGAGCGCGAGATCACCGAGCGCAAGAAGGCCGAGGCCGAGGCGCTCGAGCACCAGCGCGCGATGGCCGCCCTCCTGAGCAACCTGCCCGGCATGGCCTACCGCCGCCGGGACGACGAGCTGTGGACGATGGACTTCGTGAGCGGCGGCTGCACCGGCCTGACCGGGTACCCCCCGGAGGCCTTCACCGGCGACCGGTCGGTGAGCTATGAGGGCATCATCGAGCCCGAGGACCGGAAGGCCGTGCGCGAGAACATCTCGCGCGCCCTTGAGCGCGGCGAGGCCATTGAGCTCACCTACCGGATCCGCACGCGCGACGGCGGCCTCAAGTGGGTCTGGGAGCGGGGCCGGGCCGTTCCGGCGGCGGACGGACGGGGCCGCTTCATCGACGGCTTCATCACCGACATCACCGAGCAGAAGCTCCTGGAGAGCCAGGTCGTCCAGAGCCAGCGCCTCGAGAGCATCGGGACGCTCGCCGGCGGGATAGCCCACGACCTCAACAATGTCTTCGCCCCGATCATGATGGCGGGCGACCTCCTGATCGACAAGGGGGCCGACAAGGAATCAAGGCAGCTCCTTGAGACCATTGCCGGCAGCGCGAGGCGGGGGGCGGGCCTCGTCCGCCAGATCCTCCTCTTTGCCAGGGGGATGGAGGGCCGCCGCATCGCGATCAACCCGGCGACGCTCTTTGCCGAGGCCCACGCCTTCCTCGAGAGCACGCTTCCGAAGTCCATACGGATCGAGTTCGACGTCCCGCCCGGAGTCCCCGCGATCTCGGGCGACCCGGCGCAGCTCCACCAGGTGTTCCTCAACCTTTCGCTCAACGCAAAGGACGCGATGCCGGCGGGGGGCAGGCTCCTCATCGCCGCGACGGCGGTCACGATCCCCCCATCCGCGCCGCGCCCGCACCCGGACGCGATACCCGGCGACTTCGTGCGCATAGACGTCACGGACAGCGGCGCCGGAATTCCCGACACCATCAGGAGCCGCATCTTCGACCCCTTTTTCACCACCAAGGGCGTGGGCCGCGGCACCGGGCTCGGCCTCTCGACGGCGCACGCCATAGTTAAGGCCCATTGCGGTTTCATCACCTTCGTCTCCGTCCAGGGCAAGGGCACCACGTTCTCCCTGTTCCTCCCGACGGCCTCGGCCGGCCTGTCCGAGCCGGCAAGCGAGGAGCACGCGAAGGCGGACGGCGGGCCCCTGCCGAGGGGCCACGGAGAGCGCGTCCTCGTCGTGGACGACGAGGAGTCCGTCCGCCTCATCATGCGCAACACGCTCGAGTCCTTCGGCTACAGCGTCACGACCGCCGCGGACGGCGGGGAGGCGATCGCGATCATCAGGAGCACGCCCGCCCTGTTTGACCTCGCCGTGGTGGACATCCAGATGCCCGGGCTGGACGGCGGCCAGACGATCGTCGCGCTGCGCCACATCCGGCCGGACCTGCCGATCGTCGGCGCGAGCGGAATGGCCACCAGCCAGAACCGCGAGCTGATGGCGGCGAACGGGGTCCGCCACTGCCTCGACAAGCCCTTCAGCGTCGACACCCTGATCCGCACCGTGCAGGAGGCGATGGCGAAGGCGTGAACCTCCTGGACCGGCACCTCTTCCGGAGCATCCTGGGCACGTGCTTCGCGGCGGTCTGCCTGTTCGCGTTCGTCCTGATGGCGGGGAACATCATCCGGGACCTGCTCGGCCCGCTGCTGTCGGGCCAGCTGTCGTTGCTGGCCTTCGCCAGGCTTGTGCTCCTGCTGATTCCCTTCGTCATTTCGTATGCGCTGCCCCTCGGGATGCTGACGGCGGTCCTCCTCACGCTCGGGCGCCTCTCCTCGGACAGCGAGATCACCGCGATGCGCGCGGCCGGCATGAGCATCCCGAGGATAGCGGCGCCGGTCCTCGTGCTCGCGGGCCTCGGGGTCGTCCTGGGCCTCCGGGTCAACTTCGAGTCGATGCCGAGGGCCAAGATACAGTACGAGAGGGAGTTCGCGGCCGCCGTGCGCGCAAACCCGCTCAGCTTCATTGTTCCGAAGACGTTCATCCGGGAATTCCCCGGCGTCGTGGTCTACGT
>DATNLY010000035.1:0-4992 GCA_035602635.1 Opitutaceae bacterium
GACCACATAGCGCTCGTTGTCCGCGTTGGACGGCACCCCGATCCCCCTTCGCTGGCCGAGCGTGTAGTAATGCAGCCCCCGGTGCGTGCCGAGCTGGCGGCCGTCCGACATATGCAGGATGGGCCCGGGCTGGTCCGGGACGAAGGCCCTGAGGAAATCCGCCATCCGCACCTCCCCGATGAAGCAGATCCCCTGGCTGTCCTTTTTTTCGGCCGTCGCGAGCCCGGCGGCGCCCGCGATACGCCGGAGCTCGGGCTTCTCCAGGTCGCCCACCGGAAAGCGCGCCCCAAGCACCTGCTCCTGGCTCAGCAGGGCCAGGAAATACGTCTGGTCCTTGTTGCGGTCCGCGGCCTCCGCCAGCTCGGCGCCGGATCGCCCGACCTGGCGCCTCGCATAGTGTCCGGTCGCAATGGCCGAGAATCCGTGGTCCAGCGCCCATGCCCTGAAAACCCCGAACTTTATCTCGCGGTTGCACATGATGTCGGGGTTCGGGGTCAGCCCGCGCTCATAGCCGTCCAGGAGGTACCGGACGACCTTCTCCCGGTAGTCCCCCATCAGGTTGACCACCTGAAAGTCTATTCCTATCTGCTCCGCGACGCGCCGGGCGTCGTCGATGTCCTGCCTCCACGGGCAATTCCCCACGACGCCGTCCTCGTTTATCCAGTTCTTCATGTAGGCCCCGGTCACGTCGAGGCCCTGGCGCTTCAATAGGAGCGCCGCGACCGAGCTGTCGACGCCGCCGGACATGGCGACAAGGATTCGTTCGCGTTCTGGCACGGCACGCCAACGACGCCCCTCGGCGCGGCCCCTGTCAACCCCGCGGTCGGGCCGCCGGGGGGCCGCCGCGCGACTCCTGCAGGGCCGGGACGGCGACCTCCGAGTCGGCGAGCGCCTCGGATCCGCGCTCCTCCTCACCCGTCCCCTCCTCTGGAAACGGAAACTCCTTAACGAACTTGGTGAATTCAATCAGCTCGTAGTTGCCGTCCCAGTGCTCGACAACCGCGGTCAGCGACTCGATCCAGTCCCCGGAGTTGAGGTAGTGGATGTCTCCCAGCATCTTGTCCGCGGGGGTGTGGATGTGGCCGCACATGACGCCCTGGCAGCCGCGGTTTCGGGCGAGCTCGGCGATGTGCCCCTCAAAGTTCGAGACGTGGCTGACCGCGGACTTGACGCGCGCCTTTATGGCCCTGCTCAGGGACCAGTACTCGAGGCCGCGCCAGGACCTCCAGATGTTGTACGCCCTGTTGATCGCGAGCAGCGCGTGGTAGCCCCAGTCGCCAAGGTGGGCCAGGAACACGAAATTCTTGGTCACCGTGTCGAACACGTCCCCGTGGAGCACGAGGTAGCGGCCCCTCGCGCCCTCGTGGAGATACTCGTCGACGACCAGCAGGTTCTCGAACTCCAGGGGCAGGAACTTGGAGAGGATGTCGTCATGGTTGCCCCGCAGGTAGACAATCTGGGTGTCGCGCTTCTCAAGCATCTTAAGGACGATGCGGATGAAATGGGTGTGGGCCTTCGTCCACTGCCCGCTTCGCTTGAGCTGCCAGCCGTCAATGATGTCGCCGTTCAGGATCAGCTTTTCGCAGCGGACGTGGCGCAGGAAATGGTTCACCTCGGCGACCTTGGAGTCGACCGTCCCCAGGTGGACGTCGGAAAGGATGACGGTGCGTACGCGCAGCTTCTTCACGGCAGCTGGAGGGCGAAGGCCGCCACGGCGGTGTCCCCTGCGGGGGACACCGCGGTGCAGTTGGCTCCCACGACGACCCGGAGGCTCCTGGGCCGCACCGAAACCTCGACCAGCGCGCCCGCCATGTGCGTCTCGCCGTCGGTGTGAATGATTCCGGCCGAGGGCCGCTCGATCACGAAGCGCGCCGCCCTGAGCCGGCGGACGCTCGGGCTGTGGTCCAGCGAGCCCATGAACAGCCGAACGCCGAGGAGGCATCCCGACAGGACCCCGACGGGGCCCACGGCCACCAGGTCAAGGACACCGTCGTCCACCCGGGCGCGCGGTGCGATCTTGGCGTGGTTCCCGTACTGGTCGGAGTTTGCGACCGTGATCAGCGTCGCCTCCATGGTCTCCCTCTGCCCTCCCGCGGTGACATGGCAGCGCATGGTCTCCCGGTTAAGGAACGCGGACAGCGCGGTCGCCGCGTAGGCCGGCAGTCCCCGGCGGGCGAGCCTGTTGAAGCGCCGGCTCACGTCGGCGTCCAGGCCGAGTCCCATCACGTTCACGAACGGCAGGCCGTTGACGACGCCCGTGTCCAGCTCCGCCATGCGCCCGGAGGTCCCCGTCGCGAGCTCAAGGGCCCCGGAAAGGGACCTGGGCAGGCCCAGGTGGAGGGCGAGCCCGTTTCCGGAGCCGCAGGGCACGAGGCCCAGCGCCGCGGGCGTGTGGATCAGGGCCTGCGCGACCTCGTTGACGGTGCCGTCGCCGCCGACGGCGACGACCCGCAGGCATCCCGCGGCGACGGCATCCCTTGCTATCTCCGTCGCGTGGCCCGGGCCCTCGGTGCACACCAGGTCCGCGTCGAGCGCCCTCTCTGAGATGAAGCTGCGCAGCAGCGGCAGGACGGGCGCGATCCGGCGCGGCCGTCCCGAGCGCGGATTGAAGATGATTCGCAGCCTCATCGAAGTGCCGCGGACAACCCCGCGTTGGGTTCGCCGGCGCCGCGATTCACGCGGGCTAGAACGTGGGCCGCGATGGCGCGGGCGGCGTCGGGCCGCGCGAGGGGGCCAAGCGCCTCGTGCCAGCGCTCCCATTCGCGGCCCCTCTCCCCAAAGGCGGCGTGCAGCGTGTCGATGACCGCGGAGGGAGTTGTCGCGAGCGACCCGGCCGAATGGCGCAGGAGGAGCTCGCAGTTGCCCTCCTCCTGGCCGGGCACGACCTGGTTCACGACCATCGGGCACCGGGCGGCTATCGCCTCCTGCGTCGTCGCGCCGCCCGCCTTGCTCACGACAACGTGGTGGGACATGAGGAGCCTCGGGATCTGGTCCGTCCAGCCCAGGATGTCGGCCCTCAGGCGCCGGCCCGCCGCAGCCTCGCAGAGCGCGCGGCGCAGCGAGTCGTCGCGCCCGACCGTGCAGGTGACCTCCCAATCGTCCTGCGCGAGCAGCAGGCGGGCCGTCGCCTCCGCGTTCCGCGTGCCGGAGTTGACGATGTAGAGCACCCTGGGGGCGGCGCCCTCCGAGAGCCGGGGGCGCGTCACGATGCCCTCCTGGTCCCTGAAGAACGGGGGCACGGGAAAGCCCGTGACGTGGATGCGGGCCGAGTCGACACCTGCCTCGCGCATCACGATGGCGGAGTCCTCGTTCGGCACGAACCAGCCGTCGCAGCCCGGGCGCCACCAGATCGAGTTTATGCTGATCGAGTCGGTGACGATGTTGAAGTGCGGCGTTCCGAACCTTCCCTCTCGCGCGAGCTTCTGGAAGATCGCCGCGTATGCGGGAAACGTGCTGCATATGGCGGCCGGGCGCTCCCTCCCGATGATCTCCTCGAGCATCCTCGCCTGGGGCCGGAGCATGTGCACCCCGCTCGTCATGAACCCGGGGCGGTCCATTACCGCGTAGGCGTGCTTCCAGAGGCGGGGCGTGCCGTTGATCGCCGCGAGGTAGGCCCGGCGGATGAAGGAATTGAGCCGGGGGCAGGAGAGCGCGAAGATGTCGACGAGGCGCGCCGTGTCCGGGGCATCCTCGTTGAAGGCGGTCGCAAGCGCCCGGGCCGCCGCGTTATGGCCCTCGCCGTAACCCGCGGTCATGATGAGGATGCGGGGCTGCATGTTCAGGCGAGCGCGGGGACGCGCCCCTGCGGGTTGGGCTCGACGCCGGCGACGTCCTCGAGGTCGCCCTCGAACCGGGCGATCACCTTGTCCCAGGATTGCGCCTCGACGGCGGCGCGCCCGGCCTCGCGCAGGCGGGAGCGCAGCGCGGGATCGGTAGCGAGCCTCACACCGGCCGCCACCAGATCCTCGGGCCTGTCGCGCGGGCACGAGAGTCCTGTCTCCCCGTTTCTGATGAAGATCCGTGCTGCGGCGTAGTCGAACCCGGCGGCCGCCAAGCCGCTCGCCATAGCCTCGGTGAGCACGTTGCCGAACGTCTCCGTCAGGCTGGCATGGATGTAGATGTCCGAGGATGCGTAGTACCTGCCGATCTCGTCGCGCGAGAAGAAGCCCGCAAAAACACACCAGGGATTATCCCGCATGAGGGAGCGCTTGAGGGGGCCCTCGCCGGCAAGCACGAAACGGCAGGCCGGGTTGGCGCGCCTCATTGCGGCGTACACCCTGAGGAGCAGGGGATAGTTCTTCTCCGCGGCCATCCGCCCCACGTGGATCACCACGGGGTCGCCCGGGGCCGCGTTCCATTCGGCCCGCAGGGCCTGCGACCGCCTCTCCGGGCGGAACTGGCGGGCATCCACCCCCCGCGACAGGACGCGAAGGTTTTGGAAGCCCAGCTCCGAGAGCTCCGAGGACAGGTTCTCGGTGGGGACGAACGTCATCCTTGTGAGGTTGTGCACGTGGCGGAGCCAGCCGAGCACGGCGCGCCTGAAGAGCGAGACCCTGTAGTGCCGGGCGTAGGCGTGGAAGTTTGTGTGGAAGCTCGACGTCACCGGGATGCCGAGGCTTAGGGCGGCTTTTATGGCGGAGAGGCCCAGGGGCCCCTCGGTGGCGACGTGCACGAGGTCGGGGCGGTCGCTCGTCCAGTCCCTCGAGAGCCTGCGGCGCGCGGGAAGGCCGATTCGCAGAAGCGAATACCCGGGCAGGGGCAGCCCAGGCATCGGAATCTGCCTGAAGTCGGGATGGGACTTTGGATCCGGCAGGTCCTTCCGCCACGGCCGGTAAACTGCAACTGAGTGTCCGCGGCGGCCAAGCTCCGTGGCGATCACGCCGAAGGTCATCGCGACCCCGTTGATTTCCGGGGGGAATGTCTCGGTGACGATCGCGAGTTTCACGGGGTGCGTGGTTTACGCATCCCAATGTGCGCGCGGCATGTGCCGAT
>DATNLY010000125.1:0-3668 GCA_035602635.1 Opitutaceae bacterium
CCTCGTAAAGCCCAAGGGCTCGAGGGTCTCCATCACCGCCAAGATCGACATCGGTTTCGGCAACAGCCTGTTCATCCGGGGAGGCGGCGCGGGCCTGAGCTGGGGGAAGGGCTCGCCGCTAAGCTGCACCTCGGGCGACACCTGGACCGTCGTCCTCTCCGGGGTCGAAAAGCCGTTCGCCTTCAAGCTCCTCGTCAACGACGAGGCCTGGAGCGCCGACCCGAACTTCGAGGCCGCCCCCGGCGACACCGTCACGGTCACGCCCGTCTTCTGAAGGGAATCGATTTCCGGTCGGGGTTCATCGCGGCGAGGCGCTCCCCCAGGAGGCGGGCGTCCTCGGCGGGGTCCTGAAATTGCTCGTGCCCGAGCTCCTCGAAGCGCATGTGCACCCGGGAAAACGGCCTTGGGACGTGGAAGCCGTCCCAGCTTGGCAGGCGCCAGGCCGACTCGAACTCCATCCCGATGAGCACCACGCGCGCCTGGGCGCGCCGCGCCACGATCACGGCGCCGGGCTTCATCTCGTAGACGGGCCCGCGAGGCCCGTCCGGCGTGATGCCGATGTCGTCCCCGGAGCGAAGCGTCCCCACGAGGGCGGTGGCGGCTTCCCTCCCGAGCCGGCTCGAGGAGCCCCTGACCGCCCCGAGGCCAGCGACCATGTAATAGGCCGAGAGCCAGGCCCCGTCCTTGCTCGCGCTCACCAGGCCGTGGACGGGATGGCCCCCGCGGAAGCGCCGGACGATCTCGGCGACCATGAACAGCCGGTTGTGCCACAGGACGAAGATCGTGGGCTGGGCGGTGTCGGAGATGACCCGGCGGTCCTTCTCGGGGATCGACAGCCGGATCGTCATCGCCCAGAGGCGCATCAAGGCGGCGAGCGGCCAGACCACCATGCGCCGCCACAGGGAGACGGCGTGGACGTGACTTTCCGGGTGTGAGTTCAGCGTTCGCTCTTGTCGCGCAATTGGAGCGCACCTGTCGAGCCGCATTGACGAGGCGGGCAATTGCGGGCACCGAACGATGCATGCTGGCCCCCTGTCCCCACCTGCCGAGCCCGAGGCCGGGCCTGGACTGGCGCATGCTTAACGCGTTCGGCAGGCGCGACCGGGGCGAGCGCTTCTACCACTCCTGCCTCGAGTACGGGAACTCCCTGTGGCGGCGCCGGTATGCGGCGCGGGCCATCCTCTGCCTGGACAGGGCCATGGGCGCGGACCTCTCGGGGGACGAGCCCGTCCTCGCAAGCTGGCCGATGCCGTACGCCGCGATGGCCTGGATCATGCGGCACAGCCCGCAGGGCGTGTTCCTGGGAAACCCGCGGGTGCACTTCCAGCACTATGCGGACCGGATGAACGAGCCGCGCAGGGAACAGCGCCGCTGGAGGGCCTGGGCGTGCTGGGCCCTGGCGAGGAGGGCATTGCCGGAACTTCCGGGCGACCCCAGGCACAAGGTGGACGAGCCCACGATAGCCGAGGTCGCCGCTCGCCTTCACAGGCATGGGATCCCGGGTGAGGCCTCGCTCTGGGGCGCCGAGCTGGCGCGCTTGGGGAAATAGGCGCGGATTGGCGCGGTGGGCGAGACTCGAACTCGCGACCGACGATTTAGAAAACCGTTGCTCTATCCAGCTGAGCTACCACCGCTTATTATTGCTTTACAAGAAGATGCGATCATTTTGACGCAAGCCAAAAAGTGCACGCCTTGCGGCGGTGCGCTCAGTCGCGGGCCGGGGCAATCCGTGCCAGGATCTGTCGCGCCATTTCGTTGTCGGGCTGAATCGCCAGCGCCTCCCTTAGCTGCGCGGCAGCCTCGGCGGTCCGGCCCGGGTCCTTCAGGAGGGCTATCGCGAGGCCCACGTGGATCCGGGCGTCGCCCGGCTTCAGGAGAAGGGCCGCCTCGTACTGCTCGATCGCCTCCGGCGTCCTGCCCTCGGAATTGAGGGCGTTCGCAAGGTTGCTTCGCGCCTCGGGATAATCGGGCTTGAGCCGGACCGCCTCCTCGTAGTGGGCGATCGCCTCGTCCAGCCGGGCCGGAATCGTCTCCAGGGCATAGCCCAGGCTGAAGTGTGCCTCGGCGTAGCCGGGGTTCAGCCGGACCGCCTCCTCGTACTGGGTGATCGCATCGAGCGACCGGCCCGGCATCATCGCCAGCGCGAAGCCCAGGTTGAGGTGCGCCTGGGCATAGTCGGGCTTTATCCGAATCGACTCGCCAAGCTCGGCGACCGCCTCGTCCAGGCGGCCAGGCATCGCCTCCAGCGCGCTGCCCAGCCCAAAATGCGCCTCGGCGTATCCGGGCTTCAGCCGGAGCGCCTCCTCGTACTGCGCGACGGCCTCGGCCGACATTCCGGGCATCGTCCCCAGCGCGCGTCCGAGGTTGTAGTGGGCCTCTGCGAGATTGGGCTCCAGGCGAAGGGCCTCCTCGTATTGTCCGATCGCCTCCCTGGTCCTGCCCACGGCATCGAGGGCGTTCCCTAGGTTGTTGTGGGCCTCGGCGTACCCGGGCTTGAGCCGGAGGGCCTCCTGGAACTGGATGATGGCCTCATCGGTGCGCCCGGCGTTGGCCGAGAGCACGAAGCCCAGGTTATTGTGGGCCCTCTCGTTCTGCGGGAGCTTGGCCACCGTGTCGCGCCAGATCCCCGCCTCGCTTCGAAAGTCCTGGTTGCGCTGCCAGGTCATGACGCCAAGCGCTGCGGCCAAGGCGAGGCAGGCCGGCAGGGCCGCCCGGCCAAGCCAGCGATAGATCCCGAGCACCACGAGCACCACGACCGGTGCCAGCGCCAGGTACATCCGGTGCTCGGCCAAGGTCTGGGTCGCCACGGGCACGATGCTGGAACTCGGAGCCAAAACCATGAGGAAGCAGGCCCCGAGGAATCCCATTGCAGGATGCCGAACCAGGGCCCACACGGTCGCCGCGACCAGGCAGGCGATCGCCAATGCGCTGGGCACGATCCGAAGAGCACTCGTCTCCAGGGCTGTCCCGTAGTCAAAGACCAGCGGGTGCGGCAGGAAGGAGAGGCGCAGGTAATGGACGATCGCGGGGAACTGAGTCAGGGCGTAGCCCCACCAGGAGACGCCGCTGCCGAGGCCCGCGGTCCCTCCGCGGCCGTGGGCGCAGAGGATGAGGAAGCCCAGGAGGAGCCACGTGGACGCCAGGCAGGCGTACACACCTCGGCGCCTGCGCCACGCCTCCGAAAAGCTGCCCGCGATGAACGTGCGGTCGTAGAGGAGGACGATGAGCGGGGCGGAGGCCATCACCTCCTTGGTGGCCATTCCGAAAAAGCACGCACCGATCGAGAGGATGAACCATGCCCCGGGGCCCTCCGCTCCCCTGATGAAGAAATAGAGGGTCAGCAGGTAGAGGAGCCCCATGAGCGACTCCGCCCGCTGGATGATGTAGGTGACCGACTCGGTCTGCAGGGGGTGCAGCGTCCACAGGAGGGCGGCCGAGAAGGCGACGAGGAGGGCCTGCCGTTCCCCGCGGGGCGCGAGCGCGCGGCGCAGGATCCCGAGGAGGGTCAGCCCGGCGAGCACATGGATCGCCAGGTTTGTCGCATGGTAGCTCCAGACCTCCGTCCCGCTGACCGCGTGGTTGAGCGCGAGCGTCACATTGAGGAGCGGGCGGCCCCCGACCGTCGACTCGGCCGGGGGAAAGAACGCAGAGCCGAGGTGACGGAGCGT
>DATNLY010000124.1:0-2265 GCA_035602635.1 Opitutaceae bacterium
GCATGGTCGACAAGATCCACCGCCTGGCGACCCACCTTTCGGGAGGCGAGCAGCAGCGGGTTGCGATCGCGCGCGCCCTTGCGAACCAGCCGACCATCATCCTGGCGGACGAGCCGACGGGCAACCTGGACGTCAGGAACGCCGCCCTGGTCTTCGACATCCTGACCCGGGTGGCCAAGGACAACGGCCAGGCCGTCGTCCTCGTGACGCACAATCCCGACATAGCCTCCCGCTGCGACTTCACCCGGCCCATGCAGGACGGGGTTTTCGTCTGATCCGGGCTCGGGCCGGGCCATAAGCACAGGGCATGGCCGGCTGTCACGCCCTAATTGTGCGCTCTATTGCCGGCTGGAAGGAAATTAAGGTTTACAACCCAAAGTCGGGAGCGTTCTTTGGGCGGCGATTCCAGCCATCACACGACGCTACGTGAGCCACGATCCCACGCGAAAACACTTCCTCGCCAAGATGCTCGGACTTGCCGCTTTGGGCGCAGTCGCGCCTAGGGCGGCCGTGCGGTCGGCCGTGAAGGCCGCGACCAACAAGGAGGACGGCAAAGCCGTCGCCTTCAGGCTGCGCCCGCAGCCGCGCGCCGTGGCGCGCTCCCGAGGGTAAGGGGGCCCCCAGCCGATAGGACCATGGCCAAGCTCTTCCCCAGGTCGGTCAACAGGCTGCCGCTCCAGATAACCCTCTACGTGATCGTCGTGGCCAGCATAGCCACGGCGGGGGCGACCTACTACATGACCCCGAAGTACACGCGGGTGGGGTATGCCCCCATCCAGCCGGTCCCCTTCAGCCACGCGAAGCACGCCGGGGAGCTGGGCCTGGACTGCCGGTACTGCCACAGCACGATCGAGACGGCGGGGGCGGCGATCCCGACCGCGCAGACGTGCATGAACTGCCACAACCAGATCAAGACCGCGAGCCCGGCGCTCGAGGCCGTGCGCGAGAGCTACAAGACCGGCATGCCGATCCACTGGGTGCACGTCCACGTGATGCCGAGCTTCGTCTATTTCGACCACTCGATCCACGTGAACCGGGGCATCAGCTGCGTGGAATGCCACGGCAAGGTGAACGAGATGGACGTCGTGACCCAGGTGAAGCCGATGAGCATGGGATTCTGCCTGGACTGCCACCGCTCCCCTGAGGAGCACGTCAGGGAGAAGGCCGACGTCTTCAACCTGGACTCCCCGACAATAGCCGAGGCGCGCGGCATCGGCGCCGGCCGCGCGTTCGTGCAGGACTGGAACATAAAGCCTCCCGTGAGCTGCTCGGGCTGCCACCGATGAAGCGCAAGTTTGAGCACCCCGAGCCCTCCGAGAGGGAGAAGAGCGGGCCCCGCTACTGGCGGGGCCTGGACGAGCTCGCCGAGACGCCCGGCTTCAAGGCGGCCATGGCCCGCGAGTTCCCCGAGGGGGCCTCGTCCATGAACGAGGTCGACCGCCGGCAGTTCATCAAGATCATGGCCGCCTCGTTCGCGCTGGGCGGCATCGGGCTCTCCGGGTGCCGCCGGCCCGAGGAGAACATCCTTCCCTTCGGGAAGTCCGTGGAGGGCGCCGTTCCCGGCCTCCCGGTCTACTTCGCGACCTCGATGCCGGTCCGGCGCTGGGCGACACCGCTCCTCGCCGAGACCCACCAGGGCCGTCCGACCAAACTCGAGGGGAACCCCGGCTATGCGCCGCACGGCGGCTCAAGCACGCTCCAGGCGCAGGCCTCGATCCTCGAGCTCTACGACCCGGACCGGGCGACCTCCCACACCCAGGCGGGCAAGGCGCTCGACACGGCGGCCGCATTTGCCGTCCTTGCCGGCATTGGGAGCGCGCATGGCGCCAACCTGGGGGCGGGACTCGCATTTCTAGCAGACCAGTCGAGCTCGCCCACCCGCGAGCGGCTGGTGAGGGCGCTCAACGCCAAATTCCCGAGGGCCATATGGGCCGAGTACGAGCCGGTGGCCGACGAGCCCGACACCCGCAACCTGAGGCCGATCTACCGGTTCGCGAAGGCGAAGCGGATCGTCAGCATCGACGCCGATTTCCTCCAGGCCGAGGCCGGCAGCCAGTACTACGCCAGGGAGTTCGCGAAGGGCCGCCGGGTCGCGAAGAGGGACGACCCGATGAGCCGCCTCTACGTGGCCGAGAGCAACCTCTCGATCACGGGGACCATGGCCGACCACAGGCTTCGGCTCGCCTCGGGCCACATGGTCGCGTTCGCGGCCGCGCTCGCCTCCAAGGTGACGGGGGATCCCGGCTTTGACAGGGTCGCGGCGGG
>DATNLY010000150.1:0-3223 GCA_035602635.1 Opitutaceae bacterium
GGTCGCTCACCTGGATCGCCTCCGCGGCCGAGCCAAGGAGCGATTCCACGGCGCGCCCGAACTCGGGCCTCACCTCCATGCCCTGGGAAACCGCCGTGGCCTTCGAGCCCGAGAGCGCCGCCGCCAGCCTGCCCTGAAGCAGCGCCTTGGCCCCCTCGCCGAATCCCTCCCACCGCTCCTGGAGCTGCTGGAGGAGCCTGAGGCGCGCGCCGCGCTGCGCAATCAGGCGGTCGGTTTCCTGGAGCTCCCTCTGGGCCTCGCGGAACTCCGCGGTCAGCCCGCCGACCGAGAGCTGCGCCGCCGAGACCCCCTCGTTCGCGAGCGCCCGGCCCGCAACGGTCTCCTCGAGGCGCGCCGCCGCTTCCGAGGCCGCGCGCGCGGCGCCTTCCGACTGCTCGGCGGCCAGGCGGAGTTCGGCCGCCAGGGCGGAGTGCCGGTGCAGGCTCGTCTTCTGGTCCACCTCGTGCCCGGAGGATTCCGTGCGCAGCCTCGCGACGGAGCTGTCAAGCTGGAGAAGCTCAAACTTGGCCTGCTGGAGCTCGCGGTCGATCCTGTCCAGCTCTCCCTCCGCGAGGGCAAGCTCCCTGTTGTGCTGCTGGTATACGGCGTCGCTGCTGCCAAGGAGGCCGAGCTGCATCTGGCGGTCCTGCGAGCCCGTGTCGACCTGGGCCGACACCTCGCGCAGCTGCATCTCCAGCTCTCCCAGGGTGTCGCGCGTCGCCTCGAGCCGGTCCGCCAGGCCGGCGCGCTTGATCTTCGCGAGGTTCGCGGCGTTCTCGGCCTGCTCCCTCTGCGATTTGAGGTCAAAGACAGCCTGCTGGGCCTCCTGGACGCGCTGGTTTAGCCTGCTGCGGCCGGCCTTCTTGGCCTCGATCCCCGTCTGCTGCCCCTCGAGGGCCGTCCGGCGCCGATCCGCCTCCGCCCGGAGGCCCGCGAGCGTCGCCTCGAGGGTGCCCAGGCTCTGCGCAAGGCTTCCATTCTGAAATGCGCTCCAGGCAAGGCTCAGATGGCGAAGCCGGTGCCCCAACCTCCTGTAGCGCATTGCCTTGGAAGCCTGGCGCTTGAGGCTGCCGATCTGCCGGGAAATCTCGCCGACCACGTCCGCGACGCGCGCCAGGTTCTGGTCGGTGAGCGCGAGCTTGGCCAGGGCCTCCCGGCGTTGGCTCTTGTACTTCGTGATGCCGGCGGCCTCCTCGAAGACCGCGCGCCGCTCCTCGGGCTTGGACGACAGGATCTGGTCGATCTGGCCCTGCGCCATGATCGAATAGCTCGTGCGTCCCACCCCTGTGTCCATGAACAGCTTCTGGATGTCCTTGAGACGGCAGGCCTGGCCGTTGAACAGGTACTCGCCCTGCCCGTCCCGGTAGACCCGCCTGGTGATCTCGATCTCGTGAAAATCGCTCCCGAGCTGCTTCTCGCATTCCGTCAGGAGCATCGACACCTCGCACATCTGCGCGGCCCGGCGCGTGTCGGCGCCCTCGAAGATGACATCCTGCATCTTTCCCCCCCGCAGCGCCTTTGCGCTCTGCTCCCCGAGCACCCAGCGCACCGAATCGGCGATGTTCGACTTTCCGCACCCGTTCGGGCCGACCACCGCGGTCACGCCGGGCTCGAAGAGGAGGGTCGTGGGGTCCGCGAATGACTTGAAACCGTGGAGTTTTAGCGCCTTGAGATGCATTAAGCCGACTGAGTGGAGAGAGCCCCGCAATCGCGGGCAAACGGAAAAGGGAGCCTCACCTGTGGTCCCAGGGCAGTTGCACGTCGAGCCTCTTGTGCTCCCACACCCTGAACACCTCAAACATCTTTCCCGGATTGAGGATGCCCCGGGGGTCGAGCGCCCGCTTCACCGCCCTCATGGCGCCAATGGCGGCGGCCGAGTGCTGCAGGCGAAGGAACGGCGTCTTCGCGAGCCCGATTCCGTGCTCGCCGGAGATCGCCCCCCCGAGGGAGACCACCTTCCTCATCAGCTCCCGGACCGCGCGCGTCGCCGATCGCCTTTCCGCGGGGTCGGCGCCGTGGTACATGATGTTGACGTGGAGGTTTCCGTCCCCGAGGTGGCCGAACGTCGGGATGGAAAGGCCCGACTTCCTGCGCAGTCCCTCAAGGAAGCCGGCGAACCTCACATAGCTGCGCATGGGCAGGACGACGTCCTCGTTCAGCTTGGAATCCCCAAGCTTGAACATGGCGCCGGAGCACTTGCGGCGGACCTCCCAGAGCCTGTCCGCCTCGGCCCGGCTTCGCGCCTGCCTGTGGGCGACCCCGTGCCGGGCCGCCCACTTGAGCGCGACATTCCTCTGCTCCGACACGTCCGCCGCGCCGCCCGAAAACTCAAGGAGCACCACCGGGCGGCCCGCCTGCCCCTTGAAGACGGTCCTGCCGGTCGCCCGCTCGGCGCAGTCGACCGAGTACCTGTCGAGGTACTCGCATATCGACGGCTGCAGGCGCAGCGCGAAGAGGGCCAGCACCGCGCGGTAGGCGTCGGTCTCCCGCCGGAACGAGACGAGCAGGGTCCAGCGCGCGGCGGGCCTAGGGATCAGCTTGAGCGTCGCCTCGGTGATGATTCCCAGCATCCCCTCGCTGCCGATCCAGAGGTCGCGCAGGTTGAACCCCGCCGAGAACTTCTTCGTCGCGGTGCCCCACTCGACCCACTCGCCCGTCGGCAGGAAGCCCTTGAGGGCAAGGACGTAGTCGCGGGTGACCCCGTACCTTGCGCCGTGCATGCCGCCGGCGTTGCACGCGATGTTCCCGCCGATCGTGCAGTACTCCCTGGAGGAAGGGTCCGGCGGGTAGAACCAGCCCACGGCGTCGGCCGCGGATTGTATCCTTGCCACGGTCGCCCCCGCCTGGACATGCGCCAGTCCGGCCTGGGCGTCAATCCGCACACCCTTCGAACCGTGCATGTCAATGACCCAGCCCCCGCGCGCCGGGGAGGCCGAGCCGGTCAGGCTGGTTCCCCTCCCCCTCACGGTGACCGGCACGCGCCGGCGGTTTGCCAGCTCCAGGACGACCCCGATATCCGCGCGGCCGCGCGGGAAAACGACGGCCGCCGGCTTGAACGCGATCTTGCTGCTGTCAAATGACGCGGCCCGCCTGGAGTCCTCGTCGGTTCTGACGATGCGCGGACCGAGCCTTCGCCTAAGCTGCTTTGTGGCTGCGGTGAAATCCATCGGCTTGAGGACCGCTATACGCGCTTGCGAACGGGCGCAAGACCCGGCGCCAGCAG
>DATNLY010000151.1:0-9381 GCA_035602635.1 Opitutaceae bacterium
CGGGCGCGGGAGTCATGTTCGACGGCAACACCGGGTGGAAGGGCAATGCGCAGATCGCGGCCCTGGCCGCCTCGGTCGGGGCCTTTTCATGGGGAACGGCGCCCACGAACGACTCGGCGCTCATCGAGACCGTGATCCCCGGCACCTACACGGCGCAGGTCTCCGGGTTCAGCGGCGACACGGGACTTTCGATCGCGGAGATCTATGACTCGACTCCCCAGGTCACGGACGCCCCCACGACGCCCCGGCTGGTAAACCTGTCTGCCCGCGCCGCCGTGGGAACCGGCTCAAACATCCTCTTTGGCGGCTTTGCTATCGGCGGCGGGAGCACGGCAAGGACGGTTCTGATCCGCGCGTCGGGGCCGGCCCTCGCGGCTTTCGGGCTCTCAAGCGTGCTTCTGCCCGACCCCCAGGTGGTGCTGTTCGACAGGAACGGCAATGTGATCACTTCCAACAACGGCTGGGGCGGCAACCCGCAGATATCCTCCACGGGCGCCTCCGTGGGGGCGTTCTCGTGGGGAACGGTCGCGACCAAGGACTCGGCGCTCCTTATCACGCTGCCCGCCGGAACCTACACGGCGCAGGTCTCCGGGTTCAGCGGCGACACGGGCCAGGCCATCGTGGAGGTCTACGAGATCCCGTGACGCTCAGCCGATCTTCAGGCTATTGCTCACCTGGAAGACCGCCATCACGATCGAGAACGCGATGAAACCCACGAAGAGGAACACGGCGCCCAGGACGACGCCCGCGATCACCTGGGTGAAGAAGTTGAGCTGCCTGGCGATCGTCTTCTGGTAGCCCTTCGCGATGTCGCGCAGGCTGTTGACGATGTTGCCCGTGTTCTCGCCCACGGACAGCCGGTCCAGCACGAGCTCTGGGAAGCACCCGGTGCGCGTGAGCGCCGACGAGAGCGTCTCCCCCTCCAGGACCCTCTCGATGGCCCCGTCGAACGCCCTGCGGTGGACCCGGTTCTCGATCTGGCGCTCGGTCATCCGCAGCGCGTCGGACGCGGTGATCCCGTTCTGGAGGAGGACCCCGAGCGTCTGGCTGAACTCCAGGACTGTCTTCGAGACGAGGAACTTCCCCACGAGCGGCACCCTCAGGAGCCACGCGTCGCTCTTCTCGCGGCCCGCCTCGGTCGCCCTCCAGCGCCAGACGGAGACGAGGCACGCGGCCGCGGCCAGCAGGACGAACACGCCGTAGTGGAGCGTGAAGGATGCGAAGCCGACCAGGATCCGCGTCGAGAGCGGCATCCTTCCCCCCAGCGAGTGCAGCAGGTTCTGCAGGCGCGGCAGCAGGAAGAAAAGGAAGAAGAGGACCACGCCGCCGGAGACCGCGACAAGGAGGGCGGGGTAGGCCATCGCCGTCAGGATCGCCTGGCGCATCTCCTTCTGCTGCGTCAGGTGCTCGATCAGGCGCGCAAGGGTGTCGTTGAGCGAGCCGGTCGCCTCGCCCGCGTGGATGAGGTTGACCGTGGAAGGGTCGAAGACCTCCGGGAACGCGGCCATGGCCCGGGAGAGCGGCGCCCCCTCGCTCAGGCGCGCCCATAGGCCCTCGCAGAGGATCCTCTGGCGCGGGTCCCGAATCCGGATCGAAAGGAGCCGGACGGCCTCGCCCGCCGAGAGGCCGCTTGTCGTCAGGTCGTGCAGCGACTCCAGGAACTGGAGCCTGTCGGAGCGCCGCGGCGCCAGGTCTCCGCGCAGGGCCGCCGTGTCCGCGGCCGGGGCCGCCGCCTCGGCGACCGCCGCCACGCTCAGGCCCCTCGCCGAGAGGAGCCTCACGGCGTCCCTCCGGCTCGGGGCCTCGACGGAGGACTCCACGGACTGCCCGGAGCTGTCCCTGGCCTTGTAGGAGAAACGGGGCATTGCGGCTTGGCCGGGAGCGCCTACTTCGCGTCGACCGTGATGACGCGGAGGACCTCGTCGAAGGTGGTGTGGCCGGCCCTGATCTTCTCCCAGCCGCTCTGGCCGAGCGTGCGCATCCCGTGCTCCCTCGCGCTCTGCGCGAGCATGCGCGTGCTCTCCCGCTTCAGGACGAGCGTGTGCATCTCCTCGTTCAGCCGGAAGATCTCGAAGAGCCCGATCCTGCCGCGGTACCCGGTCCCCCGGCACCGGTCGCAGCCGACGGGCGCGCGCAGCTCGTGGATCCCCTCGGCCTCGGCCGGGTTGCACCCGAGGATCGCGAGCGACTCCAGGACCTTGACCCTGGTGACGGGCTTCGGCCGCGCGCACTCGGGGCAGAGCCGGCGCACAAGCCTCTGGGCGATCACGAGCTCGATGGCCGAGGCCACGAGGAAAGGCTCGATCCCCATGTCGACAAGGCGCGTGATCGCGCCCGGGGCGTCGTTCGTGTGGAGGGTGGAGAAGACGAGGTGGCCGGTCAGCGAGGCGCGGATCGCGATGTCCGCCGTCTCCCGGTCGCGGATCTCTCCCACCATGATGATGTCGGGGTCCTGGCGCAGGACGTGCCGGAGGGCGCTCGCGAACGTGAGCCCGATCTCGGCGCGGACCTGCATCTGGTTGACCCCCGGGACCTCGTACTCGATCGGGTCCTCGATCGTGATGATCCGGAGCTCGGTCGAGTTGATCTGCCGAAGGAACGCGTTCAGGGACGTGCTCTTGCCGGACCCGGTGGGCCCGGTCACCAGGATGATCCCGTGCGGGTAGTCCAGGACCCGCTTGATCTGCTCCTGCTCGTCGGCGCTCATCCCCAATTTATCCATCGTGTACGCCTCCTTCTTCTTGTTGAGGAGGCGCAGCGATATGGACTCGGCGTAGATCGTGGGGATCGTCGAGACGCGGATGTCGAGCGTCGTGCCGCCCGCCTTGAAGTTGATGCGCCCGTCCTGCGGCAGCCGGCGCTCGGAGATGTTGAGGCGCGCCATGATCTTCACGCGCGAGATGATCGCGTCCTGGAAGCGCAGCAGGTTCTCGGGCACCGAGACGGGGACGAGGAGCCCGTCCACGCGGTACCGGATCCTCAGCTGCCCCTCCTGGGGCTCGAAGTGGATGTCGGTCGCCTGGTCGTTGACGGCCTGCGTGATCACGTCGGTAACGAACCGGACGACCGCGGCGTCCTCGTCGACCTCGGCCTCCGCGTCGGCGAGGGCCTCGGGGGCGACGTAGCCCTCGTCGCTGTCCTCGAGCGCGCCGGAGCCTACGCCGAAGTTCTCGATGATGAGCTGGTGGACGCGCTCCGGGATGGCCAGGTGCCACACGAGGGGCCTCGGCGTGAAGGTCCGCATCCAGTCGGCCATGGACGGGTCGGGCAGCCATGCGGAGGCGAGGTGGAGCGGGCTCGACGGGGTCAGGTCGGGCTCGCCGTCGGGCGCCGGCGCCGCGCCGAAGCGGATCGGTATGATCTGGAAGTCGTGCACGAGCCGCGCGGGCAGGAGCCCGCGGGCCCCGGGGTCGGTCTCAAGGTTGGTGGCGACGTCGAGGCCGGAAGCCCTCGCAAGCTGCGGGAGGACCTCGTCCTCGCCCGCGCGCAGCGCCGCGGCGAGCGCCGCCAGCCGGCCCCCGCGGGGGGCCTCGAGCACCGCCTGGCGCTGCTCCTCGCTCAGGCGGGCGGCTATCGACTCGGGCAGGAAATCCAGTGCCGTGACCATGGCGGAGGGGGCGCGGGGCGCTACTCGATCTTTTCCTTCAGGCTCAGCTGCGCGTCGGGCACGTGGTTCGGGTTGGAGAGGAAATTGTTCATCTGGTCCCTGTTGCTCATCCCGTTGATGGCCCTGCGGGTGTCCGACGTCCCCTCGTCGGCCCGCAGGATGTGGGGCCGCAGGAAGAGCAGGAGCTCCGACCGCTCGGTGTCGTTGGCGCGGTACCCGAGCAGGTTGCTGAAGATCGGGATCTCATAGAGTATCCCCAGCTTCTGGCGGTCGAGCGACTTCGTGCTGCTCTGGAAGCCGCCCAGGACGACCAGCTCGTCGTTCATGACGTTGATGAAGGAGGTGGCCTCGCGGTGGTTGATGGAGGGCTGGGAGTTCCCGTCGATCGTCACGGACGGCCCCTGGTTGTCGACCGTCTGGTCGATCGTCAGCTGGATGCTGCCGTCGTCGCCGATCAGCGGCGTCACCTTGAGCGTTATGCCGATGTCCTTGTAGGTCACCGTGGACGACTGCGCGAAGGACGCCCCGGCGGTCGTGCCGGAGGAGAGGGGCTCCGAGGTCGACCCCGTGATGACCGGCAGCTGGTCCGTCACGGTGATCATCGCCTGCTTGTTGTGCGTCGTCACGATCGTGCTCTGCTGAAGGATCTTGGAGTGCGCGATGTCACCGAGGTTGGTCAGGTTGGCGATGATGTTGACCGGGTTGACGCTGTTGGTGACGCCCGCCGCGGCGGTGGGCATGATGCCGAGCCCCGCCAGGGAGGCCGTCAGGTTGGTGATGGAGGTCCCCTTGTTCGGGGCAGGGCCGATGGTCGCCGTGGCCGACGAGAGCCCGGAGTTGGCCTTGTCGCTCAGGGTCACCTCCGCGATCACCACCTCGATCCTCACCTGGGCGAGGAGGACGTCGATCTTCTCAACGATGGACTTGATGAGGCGGATGTCCCCGACGGTGCCCGAGACGACCACCGAGTTCGTCCGCTCGTCGGGCTGGATCGTCACGAGGCTGCTGAACTCGGTCGAGCCGGTGTTGACGAGCACGTCGCCCACGGTGACGGCCGGCAGCGCCGGCTGGCCGGGGACGGGCTGGCCCGGCGCCCCGCCGGCAAGCATCTGGGGCGTCCTGCCCGTCTGGGAGCCGCTCTTCTGCGCGGCGCTGTTCTGCCCCGCGATCAGCTGCGAGAGCAGCGTCGACACGTCCTTCGCGTCCGCGTGCTTCAGGTAGATGACCTCGTTGCGGGTGTTGGGGTCGGAGCTGACGTCGAGCTTGCTGATCAGGGAGTCGAAGAGGGGGTACTCGCGCGGGTCGGCGATGACGATGATCTGGCCGCTCTGGTCGTCGGCGGTGTAGGTGGTCGTCGCGCGCAGCTCGTTCTGGGCCGGGCCCGAGAGCATGGCGTGGATCTTGGAGACGAGGTCGGTCGCCTTCGCGTTGTGCAGCTGGTAGAACTTGGGCGTCAGGCTGTCCTCCCTCGGCTTGTCCACCTCGGCCAGCAGGCGCTCGATCCTCTGGATGTTCTCCAGCGAGTCCGTGACGAGGGCCACGTTCGCCTTCTCAAGCTGGACGATGCCGCCGCCGATCCCCGGCGTCATGAACGACTGGATCTGCGGGACGAACTCGGAGACGCGCATGAAGTTGAGCTCGAAGAGCTTTGTGACGATCCTGCCGCTCGGGGGAAGGTCGAGCGACGAGCCCGTGATCATCTCGGGGGCCTCGCTCTTCGCCTGCGAGAGCGCGGTGACCTTCAGGAAGCGGTCCCCCATGGGCGAGACGGCCACGCCGTTCAGCTCGAGGATCGTCTCCAGGGCCATCACCAGCTCCGCCTTGGGGATGGGCCTGGAGATCACGAGCGAGTAGCTCGCCGTCGGCAGCTGCCCGGGGCGAATGACGGTGCGCCCCGTGAACATCTGCAGGGCGCTCAGGACCGAGTCGATGTCCCCGTCCGGCAGCTTGAAGGTGTTCACGATGTCGGGGTTGCCCGGCGAGGGGAGCGCCACCGGAACGATCGGGGGCGCGGGCCTCTGGGTGACGGGCGGGGGGACCTGCGCGACCAGGCACGGGACGGCACCAAGGAGGCCGGCAACTAGGCACAAGCGTGCGGGGCGCAATGTCATGCAGATTGGGAGCGGTGATAAGAGTGCAAAGCGCGCGGATTGTAAAGGTGTTGTGGTATGACGCCCGCCCCCGGGGAATGTTGCCTCGGGCGCCAAGATTTGCCGCTTGCGGGGCCGGGGGGGCAGCCCAACGTTGCGGCGAAGGGATGCCCAACACCTTCGGAAAACTCTTCACGATATCAACCTGGGGCGAAAGCCATGGCGCCGCAGTGGGGGTGGTCATTGACGGCTGCCCCGCCCGGCTGCCGCTCTCGGAGGCGGACATCCAGCCCGACCTCGACAGGCGCAAGCCGGGCCAGAGCGCCATCACGACGCCCCGCAAGGAGGGCGACGTTGTCGAGATCCTCTCCGGGGTCTTCGAGGGGAGGACGACCGGCGCCCCGATCTCGATGCTTGTCCGCAACAAGGACGCGCGCCCGGGCGCCTACGACGAGATGAGGGAGAAGTTCAGGCCCTCCCACGCGGACTTCACGTACCTGGCGAAATACGGCTGGCGCGACCACCGCGGCGGGGGCCGCAGCTCCGCCCGGGAGACGGTCGGCCGCGTGGCCGCCGGAGCGGTTGCGAGGAAGATCCTGTCCCTCGCGGGCCAGGTCGAGATCCGGGCCTTCGTGACGCGGGTCTCGGACATCGAGATGCCGCCGGGATCGGAGGGGGACTTCCCGACGGTGGCCCAGGTCGACGCCACGGCCGTGCGCTGCCCGCATCCGGCCACGGCCGAGGCCATGATCCGCAGGATCGCCGAGGTCCGCTCCCAGGGGGACTCGGTCGGCGGCATCGTCCGCTGCCGGATCCGCGGCGTGCCGGCGGGGCTCGGCGAGCCCGTCTTCGACCGCCTGGAGGCGGATCTTGCGAAGGCGATGCTGTCCCTTCCCGCGACCAAGGGCTTCGAGATCGGCAGCGGCTTCGCGGGCACGCTCCTCAGGGGATCCGAGCACAACGACGCCTACGTGCCCAAGGCAGGGAGGATCGGCACCGAGACCAACCGCTCGGGCGGGATCCAGGGCGGGATCAGCGACGGGGAGGAGATCCACTTCAACGTGGCCTTCAAGCCGGTCGCGACCATCATGAAGGCGCAGAGGACCGTGGACCTTGCCGGGAATCCGACGGAGCTGTCCGGGGCGGGGCGCCACGACCCGTGCGTCGTCTACCGGGCCGTCCCGATCGTCGAGGCGATGGCGGCGCTCGTGCTCGTGGACCACTGGATGCGCAACGCCGCGCAGAACAAGGTGTTCAATTTCTGAGCGATTCCGATGGAGGCCCGCTGGTGTTTCTCATTCTCGGGGCGGCCGGCTCCGGGCGTCGCGAGGTGTTGGCCGACCTGATCGGGGAGGGCCTGGTGGAGGGGGACCGGCCGGCGGTCCTGCTCTCGGCCGGCGAGGAGCCGGGTCCCCTTGACGCTGGGCTCCCCGGGGTCGCCCGCTGGAGCCTCGGGGACGACGGTGCGTTTGAGGCCGACCTTCCCGGCGACGCCACCCATGTGTTCATCGTGGCGGACGGCCGCCGCAACCCGGTGGACCAGATCGAGGCGCTGAAGACCTGGCTCGCCGACCGCGCCGCGGACATGGCGCTCGTCCTCTGCGTCGTCGACTGCCGCCTTGCGGAGAAGCACCCGAAGCTCTTCGCCTGGTTCGAGGCGTGCATCTACTTCTCGGATGTCGTGCTCCTGAACCACCGCGAGGGAGTGCCGAACAAGTGGGTGGGGGACTTCAGGGAGAAGTTCACGGGCAAGTTCTATCCCTGCCTCTTCGAGCACGTGAAGGAGGGCCGGGTGAAGAACCCCTCGCTCGTTCTCGCCCCCGTGGCGCGCCGGATGTCCCACGTCTTCGACGAGCAGGAGTGGATCGTGGCCGACGACGAGGACGAGGATTCCGACGACGACGTCGAGATGAAGCCCGAGGAGGATCCCTACTTTGAGCGGAGGAACGGCGGGCGCCGCGTCCACGAGATCCCGAACATCGCGGACTTCCTGCCTGGGCCCGGGGCCTGAAGCCCCGCCTACGGGATCACGAGGACCATGCCGATCGTGAGCGAGCTCTCGTTCGGCAGCGCGTCGCGGTTCGCCTCGTAGATCCGGCGCCACCGTCCGGCGCTCCCGTAATACTGGAGCGCGATCCCCGAGAGCGTGTCGCCGTCGACCACCGTGTGGGTGCGCTGGACCGGGGCGGGCGCCGGCGTGGGGGCCGGGGCCGCAACCTGCGCGGCGGCCACCGCCGACGGGCGCAGGGGCGACTGCCTCCTTAGGCGCGCGTTCTCGTCCTGGAGGAGCGCCGCCGCGCGAAGCGACGCGTTCAGCCGGTCGGTGAGGTCGGCGACCTGCTGGTCCGTCGCGCCTCGTGCGCCGGCCGCCGCGGAAAGTTCCGCCCTTGCGGCGTCGGCGGCCTTCTGCGCGTCCGCCAACTGGGCCTGCGTCGTGGCGAGCTCGGTCTTCGTCTGCTCAAGCTCCGCGGCCTGCGCCCTTGCCGCGGTGCCGGAGCCGGCCGAGGGAGCCGACGCCGCTCTCGCCTCGCTGGCAGCCACGGCCGCGGCGTCGAGGGCCTTGCGGGCGGCGGCGAGCTCCGCGGACCTTGCCGCATCCTGCGCGTCAAACCGGACCTTGGCGGCCTCGGCCTGCGCCCTTTCGGCGTCGGCGGCCTTCTGCGCGTCCGCCAGCTGGGCCCGGGTGGATTCGAGGTCGCCTCTTGCGCTGGCGAGCTCGGCCGCGAGGGCCTGTGCCTTTGCGCCGGACGCGTCCGAGTTCCTGGAGGCGGCCGCGAGTGCCGCGGCATCGGCCTCCTGGGCCGCGGACAGCTGGTCCTGAAGGGCTTTCTTCTCACTGGAAAGATTTGCGATCGCCTTCCCGGACGCCGCGTCGCGGGCGTCCGCGTCCGCCTTGGCCTGCGCCAGCTCCGCCGAGAATGCCTGCGCCCTTGCGCCTGCGTCGCCCGCGGCCCTGAGCGCCGCCTCGTCCGCGGCAAGCTTGGCCGAGACCGCGTCGGCATCGGATGAGCGCTTCGCCAGGTCGCCCTCAAGCGATGAGATTCGGGAGGCGGATTCGGCCTTCGCCGCATCGGCGTTCTTCGCGGCCTCAGCGAGCCGGGTGTTGGCCGCATCGAGGTCGCCCTTTGCCTTGGAGAGTTCGGCCGCGAGGGCCTGGGCCCTCGCACCGGAATCCCCCGCTCCCTTCAGGGCCGCCTCGTCTGCCGCGAGTTTCGCGGAAAGCGCGTCGGCATCCGACGAGCGCTTCGCCAGGTCGGCCTCGAGCGAGGCGATGTGGGAGGCGGATTGCGCCTTCGCCGCGTCCGCGTTCTTGGCCGACAGGGAAAGCTGGGAGTTGGCCGCATCAAGGTCGCCCTTTGCCTGGGCGAGCTCCGTGGCAAGGGCCTGCGCCCTGGTGCCGGCGTCTCCCGCGCCCTTCAGGGCTGACTCGTCCGCGGCCAGCTTCGCCGTCAGCGCGTCGGCGTCCAACGTGCGCTTCGCCAAGTCGCCTTCAAGCGATGCGATGCGCGAGGCGGACTCGGCCTTGACGGCATCGGAATTCTTCGCGGCCTCGGTGAGCCGGGAATTGGCCGCTTCGAGGTCGCCCTTCGCATGGGCGAGTTCGGCCGCCAGGGCCTGCGCCTTCGCCCCGGAATCCCCCGCGCCCTTGAGCGCCGCCTCGTCCGCGGCCAGCTTGGCGGAAAG
>DATNLY010000130.1:0-2029 GCA_035602635.1 Opitutaceae bacterium
GAGGCAGCTCGGCGTCCTCAACAATGTCGAGCTCGAGAAGAAGGTGTCCGACCTTGTCGACCTGCTGATCAAGCCGGGATCGTATCATGCCGCCGCGCCCGACAAGCCCAAGGGCGGCTTCTTCAAGAGAATATTCAAGAAATAGGCGCCTGCCGCGGCGCACAACAGAATGCCCGAGCCATCCAACATTCGGTTCCCGGTGAAGCGGACTGAATCGGTGGGGGGCCTGTCGCTGCGCAGGATCAAGCCGGTCACGGCGTCGCCGTTCTCGGTCACGGAGGCCATGGCGTCCTCCAGGGCGTCCATACGGGCGATAGTCTCGGCGACGCGGCCGCCGTCGGGCGGCAGGGCCGTCGACGACGCGCGCATCGCCGAGCTCGAGAAGTCGCTCCGGCAGCTGGAGCTCAAGCTCGTCGAGCGCGAGAGGATCGTCCAGGACAGGGAGGCGCGGCTGAAGGAGTATGAGCGCGAGATGGCCGAGGCCGAGGCCCTCCTGGCGGCTCGCGAGCAGCTTGTCGCCGCGTCGCGGAAATCGACGCACGTGCACGTGTCGCCCGAGGAGCGCACCGCCCTCGAGGGCCTCCGCGCGGAGCTCGAGAGGCAGGAGTCGGCCCTGAAGGACGCGCAGGCGGCGCTGCACGAGCGCGAGCGCTTCATGGAGGAAAGCGAGACCCGCCTCTTTGAGAAGGTCCAGGGCCAGCAGGAGCGCGAGATAGAGCTCGACCAGCGCGAGGAGGAGCTGAAGGCGCGGGTCCGCAAGAACCGGGAGAGCGAGGCTGCGGCGGACCCCAAGGCGGCCGCGGCCCTCAAGGCCGAGGACGCCGAGGCGGCCGATTCGGACGAAATGCGGGCATGATCCTTGACGGCGCCGGGCGGGACCCCCAATTTTGATGCAACTTCCGCCGGAAACAGGCGTCCAACCCCTCCTTCCACAATAGCAGCATGAGACTTTTCCGACTCGCCCTATGCGGCGTCTGCCTATCCGCCGCGGGACTTCGGGGCCAGCAGAGCGCCCAGGACAGCGAAGCGAAGGAGGCGCCGCCCGAGGAGATCCCGGATTTCAGCCAGCTCGACGAGTACACCTATGTGCCGAAGTCGACGCTGAGCATTGGAAGCCGCCTGGTTCTGCAGGGGCCAAAGACGACGTTCAGCGGCCAGGGCTCGATTCCGGCGACCACCTTTCCGGGCACCGACCCGACGGTCCCCAACGTGCAGCGCACCTATTCGGACGGCTACATCAACCCCGACGGGCGCACGATCGTGGTCACGGACGGAATCGGGCCGGGCACCGTGGTTGCGGGAGCCAGCGACGGTCGGACAAACACTTGGGGCTACGACAACTCGAGCCAGATCCTTCCCAACGGCGACATCGCCTTCCACAGCTATTCGGCCGAGGTCACCGACAGGGGCTCGCACGAGAAGACCGGCGACTCGTCCGCGGGCATCGAGCTCGTCATGGACCGGGACATGGGAAAGCTGGGAAAGCGCATGAAGTGGAGCATCACGGCGGGCCTGAGCCTCGCCGACCTGCGCTCGAGCGTCGGCTCCTCGGTGCCGGCCACGCTGACGGCGACAACCGACGTCTACGACCTGTTCGGGCAGGTCCCGCCCCTGCCGGTCTTCAACTCGCCCAGCTCTTTCACCCAGGTGTCGGGTACCGTGAGCGAGTCCCCCGACCAGACCATCCTCATTGGCAACGTGCCGATTGCCGGCGGAAGGTCAGTGACTAACACGCCCGTGAGCGTGACGAACACCTACTACTCGCGGGGGGCCTACTATACGTTCCGAATCGGGCCCACCGTGACCCTGCCCATCACCAAGCACCTGAATTTCAACGTAAGCATTGGGCCGACCATAATTTACTCGGGATCCGAGATGAATGTCCTGGAGGACCTCGCCTTCACGACCAACGAGCCGGACCTCACGGACCTGTACCAGAAGGAGAACAACAGGCTCGTTCCCGGCTACTACGTGGACGTTGACATGCAGTACCAGCTCACGGACACGGCGGGATTCTATGTCGGGGGCG
>DATNLY010000161.1:0-2467 GCA_035602635.1 Opitutaceae bacterium
CCGTGTCCGCCGGCCCACCGTTGGGCGGGTTGTACTTGAAGCCGCCGTCCTCCGGCGGATTGTGCGACGGCGTGACGACGATGCCGTCGGCAAGCCCGGCCGTCCTGCCGCGGTTGTGGGTCAGGATCGCGTGGGAAATCACCGGGGTTGGAGTGTATTCGTCCCCCTCCGCGATCACCACATCGACCCCGTTCGCGGCGAGCACCTCGAGCGCGGTCGCGCAGGCGGGGGTTGACAGGGCGTGGGTGTCTATCCCGAGGAAGAGCGGGCCGCCGGTCCCCTGCCCCTTCCGGTAGAGGCATATCGCCTGCGTGATCGCGAGGATATGGTCCTCGTTGAAGGACTTCTTGAAGGCCGAGCCTCGGTGCCCCGATGTGCCGAATGCCACCCGCTGCGCGGGCACCGCCGGGTCGGGGGCGTCCGCGTAGTAGGCTGTCACGAGCCTCGCCACGTCGACCAGCATTGCCGGCGTCGCCGGCTTTCCCGCAAGGGGGCTTATCTTCTCGGCCATGGCCTCACCCCGTTGCCTCCAGCTTCGCCACCTTGCCCAGCCGGCGCCGGTGGCGCGCAGCGCCGCTGAACCGCGCCGCCAGAAATCGCTGGACCAGCTCCCATGCGAGGGCGCTCCCGACCACGAGTCCGCCGAGGCAGATCATGTTCATGTCGTCGTCCTCCACGCCCTGGTGCGCAGAGAAGGACTCGTGGATGAGGCAGGCCCGGACGCCGGCGACCTTGTTGGCGGCGACCGTCGCCCCGACCCCGCTGCCGCAGATGGCGATCCCGCGCTCCACCTTCCCGGCTGCGACCGCCCGTGCCAGGGGCGCGACAAAATCCGGATAGTCGTCGCCCGGCCGCAGCTCCCGGTCACCGAAATCGGTCACATCCATGCCCGCCTCGCGGAGCCTGGCGAGCAGGCGCCTCTTCAGGTCAAAGCCGCCGTGGTCGGCCGCGATCCCGACGGACATCCGCCTGGCGGCGGGCGCCGCGCGCATTGCAGTACCTGGGATTCTCTTGGTCATGGGTTTGGCCTACGGCGCCGATTCCGCCTGTTCCCCGTAGGACCCCTGGACGGCGAGCGCGTTGCATCGCGCGCGGTGCCTCAGGGCCCCCTGTGCGGCGGCGACTTTTCCCGGCGCGCCCCCCCATGCTTTCATCGCGGCATCCTGGAGGGCGCGCCCGAACGAGAAGGTCATCGCCCACGGCAGTCCCTTCGAACCGCAGATTGCGTTCAATCTCCGCGTCGCCTCGACGTCTCCCTGCCCCCCCGAGAGGAAGACGATTCCGGGCACGGCCGCGGGGACTGAGCGCCGGAGGCAGCGAACCGTGGCCTCGGCCACCTCGCCGTCGTCGGCCTGCCGCGCGCATTGCGCGCCCGGCAGCACCATTCCAGTCTTGAGCAGCATTCCCTCCAGGGAGACCCGCTGGCGAACGAGGGCGCCAAAGACGGCCCCGAGCGTGCGCCCAGCGGCCTCCTCGCAGCGCGCGATTCCATGGTCGCCGTCCATCAGGATCTCCGGCTCCACAATCGGAACCAGCCCCGCCTCCTGGCTGAGGGCCGCGAACAGGGCCAGCGCCGACGCATTGGCCCCGATGCAGCCGTCGGTCGGGATTCCCTCACCGATTGCGATCACCGCGCGCCATTTTGTGAACCGGGCCCCCAGCTGCCGGTACCCGGCGAGCCTTTCACGGAGCCCGTCGAGGCCCATCGTGACCTTCTCGCCGGCAAACGCCGGCAGCGCCACCGTCCCCCCGTCGACCTTTATTCCCGGGATTATCCCCTGCGCCTCCAGCAACCTGGGAAACGGAGCGCCCCCGGGTGCCCCCTGGCGGATCGTCTCATCAAACAGGATTGCGCCGCTTATCGATTCGCCCAGCCCGGGTGTCGTGAACAGCAGCCCGCGGTAGTTCCGCCTGCTTTCCTCGCTGGAGACGATGCCCAGCTCCTTGAAGCGCTTCCCGATCGTAGGAAGGCTCTCATCCGCCGCCAGAATGCCCTTGCCCGGGGCAAGAAGGGCCCGCGCCGTAGATTCCAGCGTGGCCGGCGGGCTCACAACTACCGCCGATCCTCTTTCCCGGACTCCCGGGCGGCCTGCAGCATGCGGTCGCGTTCGGCCTCCTCGGCCCCCTCGTCGACGAGCTGCTCGGTCTCGCTCCTACCCTCGTCGTCCTCGTCCTCGCTGGGCATTTCCGGGACCTGATGCCCGGCCGAGCCCGGCACGGGATCCCAGCGCTTCGATTCCGGAATCGACTCCAAAAGCTCCTCCTGCCGGTCGATATCCGACTCGCCGGTCAGCTCGCGCTTCGCCTGCTCGTACTCGGCCTGGGACACGTGCGGGGCCGTGCGGCCGGCGATCAGGGCCAGCTCCGACGCGCGCGCATGAACCATGGCCCGGGTCACGGTGCCGATGCCGACAGAGTTCTCGGTGAGGACGCCTTTGGTGAGTGGATTCTTGCCCATTTGTTGGTG
>DATNLY010000173.1:0-4030 GCA_035602635.1 Opitutaceae bacterium
CAAGGTCGATTTTGGAAGCCAGCAGGCCATCAAGACCGGGATGACGGTAAGGTTCTGAGGCGCCCGGGGGCGGCGCCGCTCAGGCCTCGGCCAGGCCTGACAGAACGGCCTCGACCGCGCGCAGCGATTCCGGGGGATGGAAGCTGTTGATGCGCGTGATAACCTGCTGGATGATTCCATCCGGGCACGATGCGCCCCCGGTCACCAGGATGCGCAGGGGCCTGTCCCCGGGCAGGCCGCGGGACTCGTCCCAAAGGGGCCGGCGCACCACGGTGCCGCCGTGGCCCGCCCGGCCCTTCGCGGGGAAGATGTAGTGCTCGGCCTCGCCTCTTGAGAGTATGTTGGCCTCGCTCTGGATGAAGAAGGCCTTTTCGCCCAGGCGCTGCTCGCAGAGCCGGTAAAGCTGGAAGGTGTTCGATGAATTCTTGCCGCCGATCACGAATGCCGCGTCAAGGGGCTCCGCAAGGGCCCGGGCAAGCGCGTCCTGGTTGACCTGGGTCGCGTAGCAGAGCGTGTCGTTGCGGCCCTGCCCGCCGACTCGGGTGGGCTCGCCAGGGACGTCGGGCCCGAACTTCTGGGCGAACACGTCGCGCAGGTAGGCGATGATCTCACGGGTCTCGTTCATCAGGAGCGTGGTCTGGTTGACCACGGCGACGCGCTTCAGGTCGCGCCCCGCGTCGAATCCCTCGGTGAACTTCCCGGCGAACAGGGAAGGGAAGGAGGCCCTCGCGGTCGGTTCCTCGTCCAGGATCATCGCCCCGAGCTGGCGGGTCTCCTCCATGTTCCGGACGATGATCGCGGGCGCGTAGCGCCGCGTGTTCGAGAAGGTCGCCTTGGTCTCCTCGTGCTCGTGCTTTCCGTGGATGACCACCGTGTAGCCCTCCCTGCCGTAGGCCCGGGCCGCCTTCCAGACCTTCTCGACCAGCATGCAGGTGGCGTCGTACTGGCGCACGCCGATCCCCTTGCGGACAAGCCGCCTCTTGTCCTCGTCGGTCGCCCCGAACGCGGGGATGATGACGATGTCGTCGGGAGTGAGCGTGTCCCACAGGTCGGGCCCGTCCGGGGACGCAGGGTGGGGGACTCCCTTGTCGGTCTGGAGGTAGCGCAGCCCGCGCCGGATCAGGTCGTCGTTCACGAACGGGTTGTGGATCAGCTCTGAGAGCATGAACACCCGCCTGCCCGGGTTTTCCGTCAGCGTCTCGTAGGCGCGCTCTATGGCGTTTTTCACGCCGAGGCAGAACCCGAAATGGCTCGGGACGAGGTAATGGACTGCGCCAAAGTCGAGCAGGACCGGGGCGGTCGCGGTGCGCTCGTGGCGGCGGGCGAGCGCCTTGATGGCGGCGCAAAGCCGGGACTGGTAGATCGCCCCGGCCTCGGCGTCCTGGGCGTAGATCGCGGTGTTGCGCTCCTTCTCCGGGCGAAACTTGTAGATGAAGTCGTTCTCGCCGAGGTTCAGGTAGGGGACCTCGATCAGGTGGGGATCCAGGCTCCGGAGAAGCCCGGCGAGCGACGGCGCGAGCGCCGCGGGGTCGGACTCAAGCTCCTCGACGGAGCGGAATGCGATCTCGGGATCGGCCGGCGCCCCGTCCACCTGGGCGAGGTGGACGCGGTAGTCCCGCCCCCCCGCCGCGGCCGCGAACCGCTCCACCGGGGCGGTGTGGCCCTTGAACGACGCCTCGAGGCGCCCCAGGGCCATCGGCAGGTCAGTGCCCGTGAAGGGAAGACCCGCCTTCGACCCCAGCCGGCGCACGGCGAGGCGGTTGTTGCCGTCAAAGGCGAGGATGCAGTCGAGCCGCGCGGCGGCTACCCCATTGGGCGAGGACATGAGGCAACCATGCCCCCGGGTCAGCCCTTCGGCAAGACGGAGCTCAACGCCTCCGGGAGCCTGGCCGTGTCGCGGCCGCCCCCCATCGCGAAGTCGGCCTTGCCGCCCCCCTTGCCGCCAAGCTTCTTGCTGAGCTCATTGACGATCTTCCCGGCGTTATGCCCCGCGGTGACGGCTCCCGGCGTGCAGAAGGCTGCCACGGCGACCTTGTCGTCGATGACGGCTGCGAGAACGACGACCCCTTCGCCAATCTTCCTTGCGACCTGCGCGCCCAGCGACCGCAGCGAGTCCGTGTCGGAGGCGGCCACGCTGGATTTCACGAGACGAAGGCCGCCCCTGGTCTCGGCCCCGGCGACAAGCCTGTCGGCGACCGTGCCCGCCTCCTTCTGCCTGTACGACTCAAGCTCGGCCGTCGCGGACTTGTGCATCGCCAGCCAGGTGTCGAGGCCCGTCTCAACGGCGCCGGGCGAAGTGCCCAGCTTCCTCGCCGCAAACTCGACCGTCTCAAAGGCCCGGAGCGCCATGCGGTGCGCGGCCTCGCCGGCGACCGCCTCGAGCCGGCGGGTGCCCGCGGCGATCGCCCCCTCGTGGACGATCCTGACGAGGCCGATCTCCCCCGTCGTCGCGACGTGGGTTCCGGCGCAGAGCTCCAGGCTGTAGCCGCCTATGTCGACGACGCGCACCACCTTCCCGTACTTTTCGCCGAAGAACGCGAGGGTTCCCTCGGGCTTCCTGTCAAAGTCCACCTCGTAGGCCTCGACCCTCGCGTTGTCCAGGACGCGCTGGTTGACCAGGTCCTCGATCTCCCGGAGCTGCGCATGGGTCGCCGCCTCGAAATGGGAGAAGTCGAAGCGCAGACGGTCCGGCGCGTTGAGAGAGCCCGCCTGCCGGACGTGGGTGCCAAGGACCTTCCTCAGCGCCCAATGAAGGAGGTGGGTCGCCGTGTGGTGGCGCTGGACGGCGCGGCGGCGGGACAGGTCGACGGAAAGCTCGGCGCCCGCGCCCGCCCGGGGCGCCGCCGCGCCCGCCGCTAGCCTGTGGAGGTGCCGGCCGGACTTGTCCCTGACCGTGTCGACGATCGGCACGCTGGCGCCAGCGATCAGCGCGTGCCCGCTGTCGCCGACCTGGCCACCCATCTCGGCGTAGAAGGGCGTCCGGTCAAACACGACGTAGGCCGCCGAATCGGCCGCAACCACGTCCACAACCCTGGCGTGGGTACCCTTGGCCGGATCGAGGGAGTAGCCCGTGAAGACCGTCGGGGTGAGGTCCGCCGATGCGGACCCCTCGGTGGCCGCCACGATGACGTCCTTCTTCAGCGCGGCCCTGCCGCGCCCGCGCTGCTGCTCCATCAGGGTCTCGAAGCCCTCGACGTCGACCGGGATGCCGCGCTCGAGGGCGATCACCTGGGTCAGGTCGACCGGGAACCCGTAGGTGTCGTAGAGCTCGAAGACGACGGGGCCCGCGAGCGAGCCGGTCACCGCGGCCTCGTCAAACCGCTTGAGGCCGCGCGCCAGCGTCCTCCCGAAGCTCTCCTCCTCGGACCGTATCACGCGGCGCAGCGTCGGCTCCTGCCGCCTGAGCTCCCCGAAGACGTCCCCCAGCGACTCGACGACGGGCGCGACCAGCTGCTCAAGGAATCCCGCGGAAAGGCCGAGGTGGCGGCCGTAGAGGGCCGCCCGGCGCAGGATCCGCCGGATGACGTAGTTGCGTCCCTCGTTTCCGGGCAGTATGCCGTCGGAGATGGCGCAGCACACGCAGCGGGCGTGGTCGGCCAGGACCCGGAAGGCGACGTCCGTGCGCTCCTGCTCGGAGAGGCCGCTTCGCGACCCTGGCACCGTGCCCTTGTAGGCCTTGCCCGAGAGCTTCGCAATCCGTGCAAAAAGGGGCGCGAACACGTCGCAGCCGTAGTTGGAGGGCTCGGCCGTGAAATCCGTGAACCCCCGGGTCGACGCGTGGATCCCCGCCACGCGCTCGAAGCCCATCCCGGTGTCGACGTGCCTCGCCGAGAGCGGGGAGAAGCTGCCGTCCGCGTTCGCGTTGAACTGGATGAAGACATGGTTCCAGATCTCGATGCAGCGCGGCGAGCCGGAGTTGACGAGGCCGCGGCCCGCGGCCTCGTCGTCGGAGGCGAGGAGGTTCACGCTCATCTCCGAGCAGGGCCCGCAGGGCCCCGTGTCGCCCATCATCCAGAAATTGTCCTTCCTG
>DATNLY010000177.1:0-4031 GCA_035602635.1 Opitutaceae bacterium
GCTCCCGCCGCTCCCGCCGAGGAGGGCGGGGGTGCGCAGGGTGTGGATCCAGGCGGTCAGCGTCGGGGAGATGCTCGCCATCGGGCCCATCCTCGCGGAGCTCAGGTCCGGCGGGGTCGAGGTCGTCCTGACGACGACCACGAGCACCGGCTACCGAGTCGCGCTGGAGAGGCACCTGCCCCACGTTTGCGCCGTCGCCTATTTTCCGATCGACTGGGCGCCCTTCTCGGCGCGGGCTTGGGCGGGGATCGATCCCGACCTGGCGATCATCACGGAGGGCGAGCGCTGGCCCGAGCACATGCGCCAGGCGAGGAGCCGCGGCGTGCGCGTGATGTGCATCAACGCGAGGATCTCCGACAGGAGCTTCAGGAGGCTCAGGCGCTTTCCGTTCGCCGCGTCGTTCGTCCTCGGCGGGATTGACCGCCTCCTGGCGGGCTCGGCCCTTGATGCCGAGCGCTTCCTCGAGCTCGGGTTCGCGGCGGACCGCCTGTCCGTGACGGGGAACATAAAGCTCGACGTGACGATCCCGAGGCTCGGCGAGGCCGACAGGGCCAGGCTGAGGCTCGAGCTCGGCCTGCCCGAGGGGCTTCCGGTCATTCTGGGCTCGTCCACATGGCCGGGCGAGGAGGCCGCGCTTGTCGGGGCCCTCTTAGCCAGCCGCGCCCGGGGGGTCGGCTACCGCCTGCTCATCGTTCCCAGGCACGCCGAGCGCAGGCCGGAGATTGAGAAGATGCTCCGGGATTCGGGGCTGTCCTACCACCTCCGCTCGAGGGGCGACTCCCCTGGGCCGGTCGACGTCGCCGTGGCGGACACGACGGGAGAGCTGCGCTCGCTCGCGCAGCTGGCCGACGTGGTCTTTGTCGGCAAGAGCCTGGCGCCGCACACGGAGGGCCAGACGCCGGTCGAGGCGGCGATCCTCGGCAAGCCGGCCCTCCTCGGGCCCGGGATGTCCAATTTCCGGGTCATCGCGCGGGACCTGGTCGCGTGCGGGGCGGCGGTCCCCGTGTCCGACCCGCAGGCGCTGGACGCCGAGCTCGCGTCGCTGGTCCGCGACCCCTCGAGGAGGGCCGCCATGGCGTCGGCCGCGTCCGCATGGAGCCGCGAGAACGGCGGGGCGGTCGGGCGCACCCTTGAGGCGATCCGCGTCGAGCTGGCGCGGGCCCGCTGAGCGGCGGGAGGCATATCGCCCTTGCGTTCGCCCGACAGGTTTGCTTATTTGCGAGCTCCTGCCCTCGCGGCAGACAAGGGCACCATCCAACATCAACGGCGTCTCATCCGCACACATCCATGGCTCTCAAAGTTGCTATCAATGGTTTCGGCCGCATAGGCCGTCTGGTATTCCGGGCCCTCGTCGAGCAGGGCCTCCTGGGCTCAGCCTTCGACGTTGTCGCGGTCGGCGACATCGTGCCGGCGGACAACCTGGCGTACCTGCTCAAGTACGACTCCACCCAGGGCCGCTTCGGCGGCACGGTGGCCTCCAAGAAGTCGACCCCCGAGAGGGCCGATGACGACGTCCTCGTCGTGAACGGCCACGAGATCAAGGTCGTCAGCGCCAAGAGCCCGGCGGAGCTCCCCTGGGCGGCGCTCGGGGTCCAGGTGGTCATCGAGTCGACGGGCCTGTTCACGGACGCCGAGAAGGCGAGGGGCCATATCGCCGCGGGCGCGAAGAAGGTCATCATATCGGCGCCGGCCAAGGGCGAGGACATCACGCTCGTCCTGGGGGTCAACGACTCCAAGTACGATCCCGCCAAGCACGCGATCATCTCCAACGCCTCGTGCACCACCAACTGCCTCGCCCCGCTCGTCCACGTCCTCCTGAAGGAGGGCTTCGGGGTCGAGGAGGGGTTGATGACCACCATCCACTCCTACACGGCGACCCAGAAGACCGTGGACGGGCCCTCGAAGAAGGACTGGAAGGGCGGGCGCTCGGCCGCCATCAACATCATCCCGTCGACCACCGGAGCCGCCAGGGCCGTGGGACTGGTCTGCCCGGAGGTCAAGGGCAAGCTGACCGGGATGTCCTTCCGCGTGCCGACCCCCACCGTGTCGGTCGTCGACCTCACGGTGAGGACCGCCAAGGAGACCTCCTACAAGGCCATCTGCGAGGCGATGAAGCGCGCGAGCGAGACCTACCTGAAGGGCATCCTGGCGTACACGGGCGACGAGGTCGCCTCGAGCGACTTCATCCACGACAAGAACTCCTCGATCTTCGACGCCGGCTCGGGCATGGAGCTCAACAGCCGCTTCTTCAAGCTCGTGAGCTGGTACGACAACGAGTGGGGATACAGCAGCCGCTGCGTCGACCTCCTCAAGAAGGTCGCGGCCGGTCTATGAGTTTCAAGAGCATCCGGGACCTTCAGCTCTCGGGTAAGCGCGTCCTGATCCGCGTGGACTTCAACGTCCCGCAGGACAAGGCGACCGGCGCGATCACGAACAACCAGCGGATCGTCGCTGCCCTCCCCACGATCCGGTACGCCCTCGAGCAGGGGGCGTCGGTGGTCCTCATGAGCCACCTGGGGCGCCCCGACGGGCAGGCGACGGCCAAGTTCTCGCTCAGGCCGGCGGCGGACGAGCTCGCTCGGCTGCTCGGCAGGCCGGTCACCTTCCTCGACGGCTGCATCGGGCCCGCGGTCGAGGCCGCGTGCGCGAGCCCCGCGCCGGGCTCGGTCATCCTCCTCGAGAACCTGCGCTTCCACATCGAGGAGGAGGGCAAGGTGAAGCTCAAGGACGGCACCACGAGGAAGGCCGATCCCGCGGCCGTCGCCGAGTTCCGCGCCAGCCTCTCGAGGCTCGGCGACGTGTACGTGAACGACGCCTTCGGCACCGCGCACCGCGCCCACTCGTCCATGGTGGGCGTGGGCCTCGCTCAGAAGGCCGCCGGGTTCCTCATGGAGGCCGAGCTCAAGGCCTTCGCCGCCGTGATCGCGAGCCCGCGCAGGCCGCTCCTCGCCATCCTCGGCGGCGCGAAGATCTCCGACAAGATTCCCCTCATACGCAACCTGATCGAGAAGGCCGACGAGATCATCATCGGCGGCGGGATGGCCTTCACCTTCAAGAAGGTCATCAACGGGATGGAGATCGGCGAGAGCCTCTTCGACCCGGAGGGGGCAAAGATCGTCGGCGAGCTCATGGAGAAGGCGAGGGCAAGGGGTGTGGCGATCATCCTGCCTGTCGACTACGTCTGCGCGGACAGGTTCGACGCGAACGCGGCCACGCGGCCCGCGGACGACTCGACGGGCATCCCGAAGGGCTGGATGGCCCTCGATGCCGGTCCAAGGTCGATCGCGCTCTACCGCCAGGCGATACAGAGGGCGAAGACCATAGTTTGGAACGGCCCCTCGGGCGTCTTTGAGTTCGACAAGTTCGCGGCGTCGACCAAGGCGATGGCCCTGGCGATCGCGGAGGCGACCTCCCAGGGGGCCACGACGGTCGTCGGCGGAGGCGACACGGCGACGGCCGCGAGGAAGTTCGGTGTGGAGGAGAAGGTCACGCACTGCTCGACCGGCGGCGGGGCGAGCCTAGAGTACCTCGAGGGCAAGATCCTCCCGGGGGTCGCGTTCCTGGAGTCCTGAGGGCGCCCCTTCGCGCAAGACGAACCATGATCCGAAAAAAGCTCATCGCAGGGAACTGGAAGATGAACAAGACCTCGGCCGACGCCGCGGCGCTCGCCCGCGAGATTGTCGTCGGGCTGGGGACGAGCTCCGGCGCCGATGTCGTCATCTGTCCCCCGTTCACGGCCCTTGAGGGCGTGGCCGCGGCGATCGACGGCTCGCTCGTCAAGCTGGGGGCGCAGAACATGCACTTCGAGGGCTCCGGGGCGTTCACCGGCGAGGTCTCGGCCCCCATGCTCCGCGCCCTGTTCGCGACCCATGTCATCCTCGGCCACAGCGAGCGCCGGTCGCTCTTCGGGGAGACCAGCGAGTTCGTGAACAAGAAGGTGCTCGCGGCCCTCAAGAACCAGCTCAAGCCCATCCTCTGCGTGGGAGAGAGCCTCGCCGAGCGCGAGGCCGCCACCACGCTCAAGGTCATCC
>DATNLY010000187.1:0-4225 GCA_035602635.1 Opitutaceae bacterium
TTGCGCCGAGCGCCCGAAGCTGCGCGGCCCGCACGGCGCCGACGATGGCCCGTTGCGCGTCGCTTGCCCGCCCCCTCAGGAAGGTGCGGGTCATGTCCCCGTGGAAGCCGGTCGCGGAGACGCGCGGAAAGACGTCGACGATGATGAGCTCATGGGCGCGCAGCGGGCCCGAGCCCCGGTTGTGTGGATCGCAGGCCTGGTCGCCGCCCGCGACAATCGTGTCGCTTGAAACGGACCCGCGCTCCAGGCAGGCGGTCTCGACGGCGACCTTGAGGCGCTCGCTCGTGAGGGCGCGCCCCCGGTAGATCAGCCGGGAACCCCTGACCCTGCAGGCGCGCAGGACGCTCTCGGCGGCCGCGATGCCGGCCGCGCTGCACCGGTTGCCCTCGGCGATGGCCTCGGCCTCCGGGCGCGACTTGACCTCCCGCTCCGGAAACAGGGCGCCGGCCGCGATGCTGATGCTCAGGCCCATGTCGCGCAGCTCCTTGTACAGTCCCGCGGGAAAATCCCCGGGCACGGTCAGCGTTCCCGCCCTGAGCTCGCGCGCGAGGAGCGCGATCACGCCGCTCGGCCCGGGCCGGCGCCCGGGCCACCTGCGGCGCGCCTTCTCGAGATAGGCCTCCAGCGAGAACACCCGGTCGAAGTCGCCGGTGCGCTTGATCCTCCCGAACTCGAGGGAGCTCGCCACAGCGTAACCCCTTCCGCGGACGCCGAGCGCCACGAACGGGTCGGGCGCCTCGACGCCGCCAAAATACAGCATGTCGGCGCTCCGGGCCGTGTCGGCGTAAAGGAGGATGCTTCGGCGTTTCTTGGCGGGCATGGTGCAGACGGGTGTTGTCTAAGGCTTTCGCCCGGAATTAACCTGCGATCCCGTGCAAAATGCAAATCCGGTTTCCGTGAGGTTAGCGACCGCCGCGGCGATCCTGGCGCTCGCGCTCACGGGGTGCGGGTCCGGCAGGACCGCCGACGCGCCCGCCGCGGCAAAGGGCCCGTCGGACCACTTCACGGTCAGCGTGGGAGGCCGCGCCGCTTGGCTTCAGATCGCCGTGCTCCCTTCGGAGCAGGAGCACGGCCTCATGCAGAGGCCCGACCTCGGCAGGGACGAGGGGATGATCTTCGTCTACGCCAGGCCGCAGAGGCAGAGCTACTGGATGCGCAACTGCCCCGAGGCCCTCGACATCGCCTACGCGACGCCCGACGGGGCGATCGCCGAGATCTATCCCATGTACCCGTTTGACGAGAGGCCCGTCGTGTCGCGATCGGACCAGGTGAAGTTTGCCGTGGAGATGCGCCAGGGATGGTTTGCCTCGAACGGCGTGCGCCCCGGCGCGGTCATCGACCTGGGGGCCGTCGCCGGCGCCTTGAGGGCCCGCGGCTTCGAGCCCGGGCTCTACAAGCTCCCGTAGGGCAGCGCGGCCCCCGCCGCCTTCCCCCGGGAGGCCATCTGCGCCGGCCGTGCGGACAATTCATGGGGGCATGAGGCGGTCTGTTGTTGCCATGCCCCCGGCCGGGGGATAAGCCCCCCCCTGCAACGGTTACCCCCCTTTTCTCGCTGCCATGACCCCCTTCTGCAGCGGCGACCGCCCCGCCCGGGGTGGCCGCCTTGGGCCCCTCGCCGGAGGATGCCTCCTCCTCGGACTGGCATTGCCGAACCCGGGGCTGGCGGAGACTGCGGCGGCGCCTCATTCCGGGCCGGCCCCCGTCAACTACTCCACGACGGTCATTGGGATAAACGAGGGCCTCCCCAACGACGTCGCGGTCAACCTGCTCCAGACGCGGGACGGCTATCTCTGGTTCGGGACTGAGGACGGGCTGTGCCGGTTTGACGGGGTGCGCATCGTCACGTTTCGGACGGTCGACAACCCTGGGCTCCCCGACAACCTCATCCGCTGCCTCCTGGAGGACAAGGCCGGCACCCTGTGGGTCGGGACTCAGAGAGGCCTCAGCCGCTACCGGGACGGCAAGTTCCAGGCCGTCGGAGGCGTCTCCGTTCCTGTCACCGACCTGGCGAGCGATGCGGAGGGCCGGCTTTGGATCGGGACGCTGGGCGCCGGGCTGATGGAGATCGACTCAGGCCGGCTGATCTCGCACCTGGGCGATCCGAGCCTGCCCGCAAACCGCCTCGTCATCCGCCTGATGCATGACTCCGCAGACCGGATCTGGATAGCCTTCCGCGACAGCACCGACAACGAGATGGCGACCTTCTCCAAGGGGAGGTTTGAGACCCAGGCATGGGCCCTTGAGATGCAGGGCGAGGTCGCCCGGATGGCCGAATCCCCCGCGGGCACGATGTGGTTCGCGACCTCGCACGGCGTGTGGCGCCGGAAGGCGGACGGCAGGCTCCAGCACCTTGGATTGGAGCAGGGGCTGCCGGCGGACGAGACCACAACGGCCTTCCTGACGGACGCGAACGGGCGTTTCTGGATCGTGGCGCGGCAGCTTTTCCGGGCGGAGACGCCGGAGTCCGACGCGTTCATGCCGGTCGCCCTCGAGGGGGTCAATTACTGCCGGAGCATCATCCAGGACCGCGAGGGCAGCTATTGGGTGGGGACATCCGGATTGGGTGTGGTGCGGCTCCGCTCCTCGGCATTCCGCCTTGTCTTCAAGGCGAGCGGCGCGATGCGCTCCATAGCCCCGGGGGAGGGAAACATCGTCTGGGCCGCCCTCGGATTCGGGGGGATAGTCCCGATCGGCCCCAACGGCCAGCTGCCGCAGGTGCCGCTCGGAGGCGCGGAGAAGCAGGACGCCGAGTCGCTCCTCGTCGATTCTGGCGGCCGGCTTTGGATCGGGAGCCGCGGGCCGCTCGCCATGTGGGACGGGCGCGAGCTCCACAAGTATCCGCCGACCGACGTGAGCTGCATCTTCCAGGACCACACGGGCACCCTCTGGTTCGGCACGCGCGTGCACGGGATTGTCCGCTACCGGGACGGCGTGTTCGAATCGATGGCGGGCAGGATCGGGGGTCCGGCGTACTCGACGACGTGCCTGGCCGAGGACGCCTCCGGCACCCTCTATGTCGGCATGGACGAGGGGCTGTATTCGGTGCGCGGCGGAAAGATCGAGCACATGGACCCAGGGGGCGCCGTGCCCGACCTTGAGGTGAGGGCGGTGCACCCGGACTCCGAGGGGAACCTCTGGGTCGGGACGAAGCGCCACGGCCTGGTTCTCTACCAGCAGGGGCGCTGGTACGACCCGAAGAGCCTGAGCGAGGCCATCGGCGACACGGTCGCCGCCGTGGAGTCGGACAAGGTCGGCAACCTATGGCTGGGCACCCCCCGCGGCATCGTGTGGGGCAAGAAGCGCGACTTCCTGGACGTGGCCCACGGCGGGAGCGAGACCGGCCGATTCCATTTCTCGGGCCGGGACGAGGGCGCCCCCCCAAGCTCCATCGGCAGCTCCGTAGGGAGCGGCTCGCAGCCGGCGACCTGCCGCAGGCCGGACGGCTCCATCTGGTTTGTGACGAGGATGGGGATCGTCTCGGTCCAGCCCGCGGGCATCGAGATCAACACCACCGTGCCGCCGGTCTTCATCGAGCGCGTGCAGGTCGACGGGATTACCGTGGCCGCCGCCGATTCCGTGACGCTTCCCGCGGGCACGCGGAGCGTCGCGATCGACTACACGGCCGTGAGCTTCGTGCAGCCCGGGGCCGTCAACTTCCGCTACCAGCTCATCGGCCACGACAAGGACTGGGTTGACGCCCAGAACCGGCGGGCGGCGTTCTACACGGACCTGAGGCCCGGCAGCTACCGGTTCCGCGTCACCGCCTGCAACAGCGACGGTGTCTGGAACGAGGCAGGCCGATCGCTCGGCCTCGAGCAGCGGCCGTGGTTCTACGAGACGTGGTGGTTTTACGGCGGGATCGGCCTGGCGGTGCTCGGCGCGGCGGTCGGCTTCAACCGAAGGCACACCTCCCTCCTGCGCCGGGAAAACGAGCGGCTGGAGCGCGGGATCGCCGAGCGCACGGGCGAGCTTGTGCGGAGCGAGGCCGCCCTGCGCGCCTCCCAGGAAAAGCTCTCCAAGGCGTTTCACACCCAGCCGGACGCGATCAGCATCAACCGGGTGAGCGACGGTGTCTTCCTGGAGATCAACGCCAGCTTCACCGAGATCACCGGGTACACCGCGGACGACGTATTCGCGCCGACCCCGCACCTGATCGCCTCCGGCATGTGGGCCAACCCGGCCGACCGCGCCCGGCTCTTTGCCCAGATCAGCGAGCACGGGGAGG
>DATNLY010000192.1:0-3264 GCA_035602635.1 Opitutaceae bacterium
CGCTCCCACTTTGCTTTCAAGGAACACCCAAGCGTTCTTTGAATCCTGTCCCGGCCGGCCCCTTCCGGCGGGACGACAAGGCTTCCGCCCGGCGTTCCCCGATAGTCCGCCGGCCCGACCCGTCCCTGGCTTGGGTTGCCCCAAGACGCACACTTTTGGCCGTGGGGCCTCGCAGCCCCACCGGCCAGAACTCCCCTGAAGCCGCCGGCGCATCCGCGCCGGCGTCCAAGGGGTGTAACCATAAGCCAGAAAACAAAACTCTCCGCCAAGCGCGGAGTTTAAAAGAAGCCATGAAAAACATAAACAAGCTAGCGCTCGTCCTCAGTCTGGGGGCGCTCGTGCCACTCGCCGCCTCGGCGAAGACGCTCGAGCAAGCCTACATTGAGTCGTGCAGCAAGGGCCCCGATATCCCGGTGCCGGTCGCGGTAGTCGCGCCGATCACCCACTCGTGGGATGAGGGCCAGGAGGTCCAGATCGGGTTCGTCGTGAACAAGGCGGGCTACCCCTCGGACATCAGCATCGTGTCGAGCAACGACTACGATCTGGCCGAGGCCGTGGTGACCGCGGTGAAGCAGTGGAGGTTCACGCCGGCGCAGGTCAACGGGGTCCCGGTGGCGACGAGGGTCGTCCTGCCGGTCCGCGTCGTGAGCAGCGACGACACCAAGTCGCTGGCCCTGGACTGACCCGGGCGGGCGATAATCCAAGGAAACAACAGGGGCGTCCCCGGAGGCGGGGGCGCCCCTTTCCCTTTCCCCCGGGGGGGGGGCGCGTCCCGCGCGGGCCCGTTTCGGGCTCCCCATGGGTAGTTTTTCGCCCCTGGCGCAAACATTCTTGCCGAGCGCGCGTCGGACATGCCATGCTGATCGTTTATTTCCTGACGACCCCCTTCATGCCGACACGCCCACGCCGCACCCTTTCAGCCTTCATCCAGTGGTTCGACGCCGACTACGCCCCGGGCGGGGCCGCGGCAATGCGCGCCGAGCCCGACCGGGTCGACTGGGTGCGCTGCATCCCGTTCATCATCCTGCACCTCGGGTGCCTCGGCGTCATAGTGACCGGAGCCAGCGCGTTCGCGGTGTGGACCGCCGTGGCCCTCTATTTCGTGCGGATGGCCGCGGTGACGGGGGTCTACCACCGGTATTTCTCGCACAAGACGTACAGCACGTCGCGGCCGATGCAGTTCGTGCTCGCTCTCCTCGGCGGGACCACCGTCCAGCGCGGGCCGCTCTGGTGGGCCTACCACCACCGCCACCACCACCAGCATTCCGACGAGGCGGAGGATGCCCACTCGCCCCACGTCCACGGGTTCCTTTGGTCGCACATCGGCTGGATCACGAGCCGCCGCAATTTCCCGACCGATTATTCGAAGGTCCGCGACCTCGACCGCTACCCGGAGCTCGTGTTCCTGAACCGCTTCGACGCGGTTGTCCCGCTGGCCTTCGCCCTCGCGGTCTTCGGGCTCGGCGCCTTCCTTGAGGTCCACGCCCCAGGCCTCGGCACCAACCGGTGGCAGATGCTCGTCTGGGGGTTCTTCATCAGCACGACGGCCCTTTTCCACGGCACCTCCTGCATCAACTCGATGGCCCACCTGATGGGCCGCCGCCGCTACAAGACGGACGACGACTCGCGCAACAGCTTCATCCTGGCGATCATCACGCTCGGCGAGGGCTGGCACAACAACCACCACCGCTATCAATCCGCGACCCGCAACGGCTTCTACTGGTGGGAGGTCGACATCACCTACTACCTGCTCAAGTGCCTGTCGTGGACGGGCCTGATCTGGGGCCTCAAGGCCGTCCCGGCCGCGGTGATCGCCGAGGGCGAGCGCCTGGACCACCACGAGTCCGTCGCCGCGGCGCGCGCGGCGCTGCACGCGCACCCCGAGCATTCGTCGCTGAAGAAGATCGTCCCCGCCGCGGCCGCGATCGCCGTCGCCACGGTGAACGCGGCGCACCCCCTGGCCCACGCGAGGGCCGGCGTGCCCGACGCCCACCGCGAGCCCAGCGGCCTCGTGCAGGCCGCGCCCGGCAAGCCGGCGCCATAAGTCTGCTTGAGCAGCGGCGGGGTTTCGCCTAGCGTTGTCTCCCGGTGTCCCTTTCCCCCGAGCCAATTCCCGCCGAGCCCCCGCAGACCCCGTGGCAGCGCAACGTGATCGACCCGATCGCGGCCCAGCTCACGCAGGGGATCACTCCCGAGAAGATCGCGCTCACCGTCGCGGTCGGCAGCGCCCTTGCGCTCTTCCCGATCTTTGGCACCACCACGCTGCTCTGCCTTCTCGCGGGGATCCTGCTGCGGCTCAACCAGCCCATCATCCAGCTCGTGAACGCGCTGTGCACGCCGGTCCACCTGCCGGTGATCTTCTGCATGTTCAAGCTGGGCTACTGGATGTTCAGCGTGCCCCACTCCCGCCTCGGGATCCGGATGATGAACCACATGCTCTGGGACGACCCCAGGGAGTTTTTCGAGAGGTTCGGGGCCGACGCCCTGCACGCCATCGCGGCCTGGGCGATCATCGCCCCCTTCTGGATAACGATCACCTACCTGTTCGCGCTGCCCGTCCTCCGGGAGGCGCTGCGCCGCAGGATCGTGCCGATCGCGTTTCAGCCGCCCACGCACCCCGTGCCCTGAGCGGGGCCGTCAGGCCTTCCGGCCCCCGCCCGCGAACCTGCGAAGGTACTTGAGGGCGATCTCGAACTCGGCAGGCAGCGGCGAGGCCACCTCCAGGGGCTCGCGGCTGGCGGGGTGGATGAAGCCCAGGGCGCTCGCATGGAGGGCGAGCCGGGAAATGAGCGGCCTCTCCTCGTCGCGCCCCTTGTACCGGCGCTTCAGGCCCGAGAGCAGGAGCGGCGACCCCGGATCGCCGTAGTCCGCGTCGTTGAGCACCGGGGCGCCGGCCGCGGCAAGGTGGACCCGGACCTGGTGGGTGCGGCCGGTGAGCGGCCGGCATTCCAGAAGCGCGAACCTGCCGAAGGACTCGAGAACGCGGAATTCCGTGACGCCCGGCCTGCCGGCGCGCCCGCGCGAGACGCGCATGAGGCCAGGCCGCTCGGCATCCTCGCCCAGGGGCAGGTCCACGGAAAACCCAGCAGGAAGGGCCCCGGAGGCGTCCCTTGCGGGAGCCGCCGCATCCGCCAGCCCCCCCGCGTCGAGCACCGCCACCAGCGCGACGTGGGTCTTGCGGACCGTCTTCGACTGGAACTGGCCGCTCAGGAAATCCAGGGCCGGCTTGGTCCTCGCGCACAGGACGACCCCGCTCGCCTCGGC
>DATNLY010000197.1:0-6559 GCA_035602635.1 Opitutaceae bacterium
CCGGACGGCGCCCGCACGGCGCAGGTGAAGGTGGAGATCTCCGAGCCCATGGGCTCGGAGACGCTCCTCTACCTCGACACGGGCGCGACCTCGTTCGTCGCGCGCGTGAGCCCCACGGACCGGTTCGACGCCGGCCAGCAGATCGGCGTTTCCTTCGACCTCACCCACGCCCACCTCTTTGACGCCGCCACCGAGCTGGCGGTCTGAGGGATCAGTTGTCGCCGTCCTTCTTCGAGGCCCCCCGCCTGGCGAGCGCGACCATGACCGCGCCGAACGCGATCTGGATCGCCCCCCACCAAAGATTGATGTTCAGGCCGAGCGAGTGGCGGGCGTAGATGCCAGGGTCGGACTCGAGGCCGTAGGCCACGAGCACGGCGCCAATCAGGAGGAAGAGGAAGCCAATGGGAAAGCGTATGTCGAGGTTCATGGGATTCTCTTGGGGTTACCAGAAGACGAGGTTCAGCAGCAGCGCCAGGACGACGACAAGGGCGCCGAACGGCGCCACGCGCTTCCACGCCGGGAGCGCGGCCTCCTCGCTGTCCCTGTGGGGCGTCATCGACCAGACGAGGCCGCGAAGCTGCTCGTCCGTCTTCTTGGAGCGAGTGGAAAGGGAGATTGCGACCGTCGCGCCGAAGCAGACCGACCAGGCGAAGATCGCCGTCCAGAAATTCTGCGCCATGCTGCTCGGGTAGAGGTGGACGACATTGCCCAGCCATCCTCCCATGACGAGCGATGCCGCGCCGACGGGCTGGGTGAGCCCGTGGTGGAGCGCGGCCACGGCCGTGCCAAGCACCAGGCCCCAGAAGGCGCCGTGCCCGGTCGCCCGCTTCCAGAACATGCCGAGGAGGAACGTTGCGAACAGCGGCGCGTTCACGAAGGCGAACACGAGCTGCAGGACGTCCATGATGTTGTTGTAGGCGGCCGCCAGGTAGGCGGTCGCTATGCTGAGCGCTATGCCGAACACGGTCGCCAGCCGCGCGACCAGGAGGTAGTGGGAGTCCGGCTTCTCCCGGGCGAAGTACGACTGGTAGATGTCGTACGTCCACACCGTGTTGAATGCGGTCACGTTGCCGGCCATCCCCGACATGAAGGAGGCCATGAGCGCGGTCATCCCGAGGCCCAGCATCCCCGTCGGGAAGTAGTGGCCGAGCATGTAGGGGACCACGAGGTCGTAGTCGTAGGCGCCGTTCTTCGGCGGGAGCGCGAACCCGCCGGTCGCTCCCTTGGAGGCCTGGTAGGTGAGGACGATCGCGATCATCCCCGGCAGGATGACCAGGAACGGGAGCAGCATCTTCGGGACCGCCGCGATGAGCGGCGTGCGCCGCGCGGCCGTCATCGAGTTGGCCGCGAGCGCCCTCTGGACCACGAGGAAGTCCGTGCACCAGTAGCCGAACGAGAGGACGAAGCCGAGGCCCATGACGAGCCCGAACCACTCGACACCCATCGGGTTCTGGGAGGGGGACCCGATGTGGCTCCACGCCTCGCTCCACGCCCCCGGCGCGTAATGCTGGGCCACGGCGACATCCGCGAGCTTGGCCTTGAGGCCGCTCCAGCCGCCGACGTCCCTGAGCCCCAGGAACACGAGCGGCGCGAAGCCGAAGACGATCATGAAGAACTGGAGGACCTCGTTGTAGATCGCCGAGGTGAGGCCGCCGAGGAAGATGTACACGAGGACGATCAGGGCCGAGATCGCAATGCTCCCCTCGAAGCTCCAGCCGAGGAGAAGCCCCATGAGCTTGGCCATCGCGTACATCGAGATCCCCGACGAGAAGATGGTCATGACGGCGAAGCTGACCGCGTTGAACCCGCGGGTCTTCTCGTCGAAGCGCAGCTTCAGATACTCGGGCACCGAGCGAGCCTTGGAGCCGTAGTAGAAGGGCATCATGAAGACCCCCAGGAACACCATGGCCGGGATGGCTCCTATCCAGTAGAAGTGGCTCGTCATGATGCCGTACTTCGCCCCCTGCGCCCCCATGCCCATGACCTCCTGGGCCCCGAGGTTCGCCGAGAGGAAGGCGAGGCCCGCCACCCAGCCGGGGATGCGGTGCCCCGAGAGGAGGAAGTCGCCGCTGCCCTTCATCCCGCGGCGCAGCACCCAGCCTATGCCGAGGACGAACGCGAAGTAGATGCAGACGATCAGGTAGTCTATCCTGCCAAAGTGGATGACGGATTGCATGGGGCGGAAGGGGTTTCCGGGGGTTGGGCAGACTTACTGGAAATGCGGAACAGCGCAAAGGCCAAACTTTTGCCACCAACCCCCTCGACCGAAAAGTGCCGGCGGTTCAGTGCTCCAGATTGGAGAGCAGGTCAAACGCCTGGTCAGCGCTAAGGTGGTCGCGCGCCCATTAAGCCGGTTGCGACAAGGCGTACCGCCTGCTGCGGCCGCCACCGGCACTGGGCATCAGGATGCGAGCCTCCACCAAATGCCTTATGTCGCGCAACGCCGTGTCGAGCGACGTTCCGGCGAGTTTCGCGTATTTCGAGGTGGAGATCTCCTCCTCCCCGGAATCAAGGAGGGAGTTTAGAACCTTGCGCTGGCGCTCATTGGGCTCAAAGGCCCTGTTGATCTGCTCCCAGCGCGCTGCCTTAGCCGTTATGCGCTCGAGTGAACCCGATGCGCCAATGACGGCTCGTTCAAAGCATCCGACAAACCACTCAAGCCAGCCCGTGATGTTGAGATTGCCCTTTTGTGAGGCCTCCAGGATGCGGTAATACTGCTGCCTCTCCCTCTCGATCTGTTCGGACATGCTGTAGAAGCGCATGCCAGACCCCTCCGACCGGGCCAGGGCCATGTCCGCGATCGCGCGCGAAACGCGTCCGTTGCCGTCCTCGAACGGATGAATCGTCACGAACCAGAAGTGGGCGATGCCGGACCGCAGCACGCCGTCGGCTTCATTCGCGGCCTCGAACCATTTCAGGAATGCGGCGACCTCTCCAGGCAATCGCGCCGCGGCGGGGGCTTCAAAGTGTATGTGCTTCCGGCGGATCCGGTCTCGGCCAATGGGACCGGAGACGACCTGCATGGGGTTCATGTCCGGGGTGCGCCACTTGCCGGCGGCGATGCGCTGAATGCCGCTGCGCCCGGCCGGGAAAAGGGCCGCCTGCCAGCCGAGCAGCCGATCTTCTGTGAGCGGCTGCTCATAGTGCCCGGTGGCGTCGAGGATCATTTCCACCGCACCCTCAACATCCCGGCTTGGGCTGCTATCCTTGTCAGTGGGAAGCCCCAAGTGGCGTGCAATCGATGATCGCACGGATGCAGGGTTGAACACAGTCCCCTCAATCGCGCTCGACTTGATCACTTCAACCGCAAGGTTCTCCAGATTGGTCTTCTGTCGAAATTGGAAGCCCGAGCCCTGCATTCCACCCAGCAGCAGGCCTTGCCGGTGCCTTGCGCGCGCGAGGAGCGGCATCAGCCGTTCAGTGTCCCATTGGAAATCCGGCCACTTGGGCAATTGGTGGATGTATCGCACGAGGAATATACACCGCAGTATTGCGGTGTATGGCAAGTTTAATCACCGCTTTTGTGCGGTGATTATGCAGGGCTATTCGCCGCATTCGAATGCAACGCCAGGTTTCTCCGCTCCCTAACCCATTGCGATTGGGGACATTCCCCTTGCAACGGACGGACTCAGCTCGAACGGGTCACCCGCCGCCCGAACCAGTATGGTGGTGGAGGTTGGATTCGAACCAACGGTGTCGTAAGACGGGAGATTTACAGTCTCCGGAGCGGCCACTGCTCAACTCCACCTGGGGAACCGCCGAAACAGCCACGGGCCAAGATTGCCGTCAAGGCCCATTTTGAAATCACCGGTTCGCCCGCCACCCTGCCATAAAAAGCGGCGGAAGCGAGGCCCGATGGCGCGCGAGGCGGTGCGCGCAGGGCGCAAGAAGTCTCGCCTCGCATGCGCGATTTCCGGAGGATTCGGCGCGCCGCGTGCACGCCGTAAGCCTATTCCTCAGCCGATTCGCCTCGGGCGGCCTCCTCGCCCACCTGGCGACCGTGGCCGGCTTCCTCCTGGCGTTCTTCCTCGTGGCGCGCCTGATGAGCGAGCGGCGCGCCCCGGCGAACACGTTCGCCTGGCTGCTCGTGATCGTGTTCATCCCGTGGCTCGGGGTGCCGCTCTACCTCGTGTTCGGCGGGCGCAAGCTGCGCCGCCTCGCCAAGGACAAGCTGGCCCTGGTCGCTGCCATCCCGAAGATGTGCGCGGTAGAGACCCGGCACGTGTGCGTTCCCGTGGCGAAGACCGTGGGGGCCGCAGGCGGCTTCGCCCCGGTGGGCGGCAACTCTGTCCACCTCCTTCTCACGGGCGAGGAGGACTTCGCCGAGCTTGAGCGCCAGATCATCGCGGCCAAGCACACGATCCACATCACGACGTTCATCCTGAGCGACGACCCGACCGGGCGCAGGATAGTCAAGCTCCTCGCCAAGCGCGCCCGCGAGGGCGTCCATGTGTGCCTTCTGCTCGACGCCCTCGGCTGCTTCCGGACCTCGCGCGGCTTCGTCGACCCGATCCGCAAGGCGGGAGGCAAGGTGGCGCGCTTCATGCCGGTAATGCCGTTCACCTCGAGGGGATCGGCCAACCTGCGCAATCACCGCAAGATGGCGATCTTCGACGGGTCGGCGGCGATCGTCGGGGGCCGCAACATCGCGCGCGAGTACATGGGCCCCGACCGGCTCGCGGGCCGCTGGCGCGACTTCGGCGCCCTGATAGAGGGCCCCGCGGCGCTCGTGCTCGAGGAGGTCTTCATCGCGGACTGGTGCTTTGTATCGCGGGAGGCGCCGGCCGCGCTCCGGAGCGATGTGCAGGCGCGGGGCGCCCCGGTTCGCGGCGCATGCGAGCTGCAGGTCGTGGCCAGCGGGCCGGACGTGCCCGGCGACCCCCTCTACGAGGGGATTGTGGCCATGATCCAGGAGGCCGAGGCCAGCCTCTGGATCGTGACGCCCTACTTCATCCCCGACGAGGTGCTCCTGCGCTCCCTGATCGTGAAGGCCCGGGCGGGATGCAAGGTGACGCTCGTCCTGCCCGAGCGATCGAACCACCCGGTCGCCGACTTTGCGCGCCGCAACTTCACTCGGGCCCTGAACGCCGCGGGGGGCCGGGTCCTGCTCTACGGCGGGGGGATGCTCCACGCCAAGGCGGTCGTCGTCGACGACCGCGTGGCGCTCATCGGCTCGCCCAACTTCGACCTGCGCAGCCTGTTCGTCAATTTTGAGATCGGGGTCATCATCTACACGCGCCACGAGATCGCCGCGATCAGGGCCTGGATCGACGACCTTGCCGGGCGCTGCCGCGCGCCGGTCATCGCCAAGCGGCGGTTCCTCACGAGCGTCGCCGAGGACGTTTGCCGGCTGCTGGCGCCGCTCCTTTAGGGGCGCCGGCTGGGCTGTCGGGGAGCGAGAGGCGGTATTCGACCGCCTCTCGCAGCGCCTCCCACGAGGCGTCGATGATGTTGTCGCTCACCCCGACCGTCCCCCAGATCACGTGTCCGTCGCCGCTTTCCACGAGGACGCGTGTCTTGGAGCCCGTGCCCTCGTTCCCGCCGACGATGCGCACCTTGTAGTCGCGCAGCTTCATGTCGCGCAGCCTGGGGTACGTCTTCTCCAGGCCGAGGCGCAGCGCCTTGTCGAGCGCCTCGATGGGGCCCGAGCCCCGGGCCACCGTGCTGAGCGGCTTGCCCCCCACCCTCACCCTGACGGCGGCCTCGGACCAGATCTTGTCGGCGTCGCGCTCGACGCTCACCCGGTACCCCTCGACCTCGAAGAACTCCCTGCGGGTGCCGAGCATGCGGGCGACCAGCAGCTTGAAGGACGCGTCGGCGGCCTCGTACTCGTAGCCCCGGAACTCCCGCTCCTTCAGCTCCTCGACGAGGCCCTTCAGTTCGGGGCTCTTCTCGTCCAGCTCGATCCCGAACTCCCTCGCCTTCAGGGCCAGGCTGCTGCGCCCCGCCATGTCCGAGACGAGGACGCGCGTGCGGTTGCCGACGAGGGCCGGGTCGATGTGCTCGTAGCTGCGCGCCACCTTCTGGGCGGCGTTCGCGTGGAGGCCGCCCTTGTGGGCGAAGGCCGACTGGCCGACGAAGGGCGCCTTGGGGTTGGGCCGCAGGTTCGCCAGCTCGTCGAAGAAGAGAGACAGGTCCCTGAGCTCGGCCATGTTGGGGCCGCAGTGGGCGCGGCGGCCCATCTTGAGCAGGAGATTGGGCAGGATCGTCACCAGGTTGGCGTTTCCGACGCGCTCGCCGTACCCGTTCATGGTGCCCTGGACGAGGGTCGCGCCCGCCTCGACGCCGGCCAGCGACACGGCGACACCGAGCCCGCTGTCGTTGTGGCAGTGGACGCCGACCCTCTCGCCGCCGAAGCGCCTGACGACCTCCGAGGCGATGCGCGCCACCTCCGGCACGAGCTTGCCCCCGTTCGTCTCGCAGAGGGAGAGGTTCGACGCGCCGCCGCGCGCCGCGGCGTCGAGCGTGCGCAGGGCGTAGTCGGGGTTGTCCAGGTAGCCGTCGAAGAAATGCTCCGCGTCGTAGATCACCTCGCGACCCTGCGAGGTGAGGTAACGGA
>DATNLY010000202.1:0-6803 GCA_035602635.1 Opitutaceae bacterium
CCTCCCCCCGGGACTCCGCGATCGCCCGGTTGCGGCCGTGGTCCAGGCCCTGGCGCGCCTCGACGACCCGCCGAGGCGACGGAACCGAGGACACGAACGACGAGACCACCTCCCCGGTGTCATCCGTGGAGTTGTTGTCGATCACCAGGAGCTCCCAGCCGCCGGCCGGGAAGTTCTGGCGGACCATGCCCGCAAGCGTCTCCCGGAGGCGGCGGGACCGGTTGTAGGTGATGACGGCGACGGTGACGCGTGGGCTGGGCATTCGGGAGGGGGCGCTTTGGCCCATGTCTTCAAACTGATGACCAACGAGTTGCGGGAAACCAAGCCCAATTCCTAAAAAAACTCTGGACGGAAGGGCGGCAAATTCCATCATTTCCGACGCATCAGGAACGAATCGGCCCTCAAAAGCCGGTTCTGCCAACCGGGCCGGGAGCGGCCACGGTGGATCGGGCGAGAGCCCGGATGTGCGGAGCCACGGGGCCCCGAACCAAAACGCTCCCGAAAACGATGACCGACCTGATGCCCAGGTCGGTCTTTTGTTTTCAGCTCCTGCTGCGCGATCAATCCACAAGAAAAACATCCCGCACCATGAGCACCACAGCCGAACACTCCGGTATCCGCATCGCCGCGGACAACCCCAACCACCACCTTTGGAACAACCACGGGACCTGGTTCCTGCACTACACCGTGCATCCGACCCCCTTCACGAAGGAGAGGATACGCAGGTCGCTGGGGACAAAGGACCTGGACCTCGCCCGCTCCCGCAGGGACGCGTTCTTCCTGAACGTGGTCGGCAAGCAGGCCGCCGCGTAGCGGACGGCTAGGCGCACCCGGCGTGCACGGCCGCCGGGTCGAGGGCCGCGAGAATCTCCGAGCCGACCGCGTCGGCCAGGAGGCGGCCCCTTTGGCGGAGGCGCACGCGGTCGCCGTCCCGCTCCGCGAGGTCCTCGGCAACCAGGCGGTCCACGAGGGAGCCGACCCTGCCCCAGGGGGCGCCCGGGCACCGGGACCGCAGGCGCACGAGGTCGACGCCCTCGTTCATCCGGAGCCCGAACACGAGGGCGTCGCCGGCAAGGAGGGCGGCCGAGAGAGCCGAGCGGTCCTCGGTCATCCGCTCGCCCCGGCCGACCCCGGCGGACCACCGGGCAAGGTCGGCGACGTTCGCGCCGCGCCAGCCGAGGTGCTGCGAGGCCGCCGACGGCCCGAGGCCGACCCATTCCCCCATCCTCCATGTATTGATGTTGTGGATGCAGGCGTGGCCGGCGCGGGAGAAGTTGGAGACCTCGTACTGCGCGTAGCCCGCCGCGCCGAGGCGCTCCCAGGTGCGCTCGTACATCGCCGCCTCGTTCTCGGGGTCGAGCCGGGCCCTCCCCTGCGAGAGCCTGACCCAGAGGGCCGTGTCCTCCTCGAACGTCAGGCAGTAGGTCGAGATGTGGTCGGGCCCGAGGCGGACGGCCTCGTCGATGTCCACGTCCCACTCCGGGGCGGTCTGGCCCGGCAGCGCGAACATGAGGTCGATGTTCACGCTGGCGAAGCCGGCCGAGCGGATGCGCTCGTAGGCGCGCAGGGCCTGCCCGCGGGTATGCGCCCTGCCGAGGGCGTCGAGGAGCGCGGGCCTGAGGCTCTGGACGCCGAGCGACACGCGGGTCACGCCCGCGGCGCGCAGGACGGACAGGCGCTCCATCGTCACCGAGGCGGGCGCGAGCTCCACCGTCCACTCGAGCGGCCCCGCGCCGCCCGGGAGCGCGCGCACCATTGCCGCGAGCCGTTCGAGGTCGCGGGGAGCCAGGAGCCCGGGGGTTCCCCCTCCCCAGAAGACGGTCGCCAGGGGCCGGTCCCAGGCGACGAGCCCGGCCTCGGCGCCGGCCGAGCGGATGAAACCCGCGACCGATTCCGCTGTCGGACGCACCTGGTAGAACGCGCAGAAGTCGCAGGTGCTGGCGCAGAACGGGACGTGGACATAGAGCCCCAGCGGCCCGGCGTCCTCAGCTTTGGCTTGCTCCTCTGTGGCGACACCCCTCATTAATAGCGTCGAAATGGACCCTAAACGAATTTCCTTCGCGAGACAATTCCTGCCCGGGCCTTGCGCGCTTCTCGCCCTTGCCGCCCTGTGCGGCTGCACGACGGTGACGCTGACCAACCTCACGCCGTCCTCCCTTCCCGAGAACCCGTCGGGGATCTACACGTTCACGCTGCGCGTCATCCCGAAGTCGAACGCGGTCTCCGAGGCGAGCATTGCTCCCCACGTCGTCGTGGGCGCCGAGAGCCACGACATGGCCCGGAGCGCGGTCTCGCCCCAAATCTACGAGTTCGACTACAAGCTGCCCGCCTTCCAGAATGACATAGGCTACTACTACGTCGTCGATTACAGCGCCCAGAACAGCGGCTCGGTGAGCCCCATGCAGGCCTACACCCCCCTCCAGCACGCCGCGGTCGTCAGCCGCTACGTCCTCTCGCTCGAGGCCAACCGCGGGCCGGTCGGCGCCCGGGTCGGCGTCCTTGGCCGGGGCTTCACCCCCCAGGACCTCATCGGGTTCGACGGGGCCCCGGTGCGCACGGTCTACGAGTCTTCGACCTCCCTCGGGTTCTACGTGCCCGCCCTCGAGGCCGGCAGAACCTACAAGGTCACGCTTTCGAGCTCGGCGGGGAACTCCTCCGTGGGCGCGTTCAGGATCGACGCGAGCGACGTGACCGCGGACCCGGCGGCGCTCACGCTTGCGCCCGGCGGCAGGCAGGCCCTCACCTTCACGGTCGGGCACCCGGCGCCCGCGGGCGGGCTCCTGCTCGACGTGACGACCGACGTGCCCGAGAGCGTCATCATGCCCGAGGTGGTGGTGGCCGAGGGCCAGACCGCGGTCACGATCGAGGTCGAGGGCGGCAAGCCCGGCAGCGGCAGCCTGTTCCTCAAGGGATACGGGAGCGGCGAGGTCACCGTGCCCGTGACGGTCTCTGCGCCGGCGCAGGCCCCCGTTCAGGCGCCGGCCGGCCAAAGATAGTTTGAAAAGCCGCGGCCCCGCGGCAATCTGGCGACCTGTGGAAAACAAGGAAGCGAAGCTGTCCTTCGAGGCGGCCCTCACCAGGCTGGAGGCGATCGTCGAGTCCATGGAGACCGGCGAGGTGCCGCTGGCCGACCTCCTCTCCAAGTTCGAGGAGGGCAACAAGCTGCTCCGGCACTGCGAGGCCCGCCTGAAGGAGGCGGAGCTCAAGATCGAGCAGCTGAAGAAGGAGCGGGACGGGGTCTCGTTCGCCAAGTTCGAGACGGAGCGCGAGGGTTGATGAGCCACGCGACCCCGCGACTGCTGGACGCGATACGGGGGCCGGCCGACGTCAAGGCCCTGGCGCCCTCCGAACTCCCGCGGCTCGCCCAGGAGCTGCGCGACGAGATCATCGCCGTCACGGCGACCCAGGGCGGGCACGTCGGCCCGAACCTCGGCGTCGTCGAGCTCACGATCGCGCTGCACCGCGTCTTCGAGACGCCCAGGGACTCCCTCGTCTTCGACGTCTCCCACCAGGGGTACGTCCACAAGCTGCTGACGGGACGCGGCGGCGAGTTCTTCCGCAGGCTGCGCCACACGGGCGGCGCCAGCGGCTTCCTCTCCCGCCCCGAGAGCGAGCACGACGCCTACGGCGCCGGCCACGCCGGCACGGCGCTGAGCGCGGCCCTCGGCATGGCGACGGCCCGCGACCTGCGCGGCAGCAACGAGCACGTGGTCGCCGTGTGCGGCGACGCGGCCTTCACCTGCGGGATCACGCTCGAGGCGCTGAACAACGTGGTCGCCTCGACCAAGAGGCTGATCGTGGTCCTCAACGACAACCAGTGGTCCATCGCCCGAAACGTCGGGGCCATGGCCAAGTACCTGAACCGGCTCAGCACGAGCACGACCTACAACCGGATCCACCACGACCTCGAGAAGTTCTTCACGGGCCTGCCCCACGGCCACGAGATGAACCAGCTCTGGGTCAAGTGGAAGCGCGAGACCAAGGACTTCTTCGTGAATTCGAGCCTGTTCGAGAAGTTCGGCCTGCGCTACATCGGGCCCATCGACGGCCACAACCTGGACGAGCTCCAGAAGAACCTCGAATTCGCAAGGCAGTGCGACGTCCCGGTCCTGATCCACGTGATCACGATGAAGGGCAAGGGGCTCGACGCCGCGGTCAACTCGCCCGAGCGGTTCCACGGCGTGGGGGCGTTCGACCCCGTCACCGGCGACAACCTCCGGCCGAAGGCCGGGACCCCGCCGACCTACCAGGACGTGTTCGGGGCCGCGATCACCCGGCTCGCGAGGGAGGATTCCCGGGTCGTGGGGATAACCGCGGCGATGCCGAGCGGCACGGGGCTCTCGCGTCTCGCCGCGGACGCCCCGCGGCAGTTCTTCGACGTCGGCATCGCCGAGGAGCACGCGGTCCTCTTCGCCGCGGGCATGGCCGTCAAGGGCATGCGCCCCGTGTGCGCGATCTACTCGACGTTCCTGCAGCGGGCCTACGACCCGATCGTCCACGACGTCGCGCTCCAGAACCTGCCGGTCACCTTCTGCATGGACAGGGCCGGGCTCTCACACAACGACGGGCCGACCCACCACGGCCTCTTCGACATCGCGTACCTGCGCTGCGTCCCGAACCTGACCATGATGCAGCCCAAGGACGAGGACGAGCTGGTCGACATGCTCCACACGGCGGTCGCGCTCGGCTCGCCCGCGTTCATCCGCTACCCGCGGGGCCCGGCCCAGGGGACACGCCTGAAGGACAGGCCTGAGCCCCTCGAGGTCGGGCACGCGGAGGTCCTCCGCGAGGGCTCGAACATCGTCCTCTGGGCGCTCGGCCCGATGGTGCGGGACGCGCTCGGGATCGCCGAGAGGCTGCAGGCGGAGCAGAACCTCTCGGTGGGGGTCGTGAACGCCCGGTTCATCCGGCCCCTCGACCGCACGCTCCTCCTGAGCCAGGCCGCGGTCGTGCCGCTCATCGTGACGCTCGAGGACCACGCCCTTGCGGGCGGGTTCGGGAGCGCGGTCCTCGAGGCCCTCCACGAGGCCGGCTGCCCGGCGACCGTCGAGCGCATCGGGTGGCCGGACGCCTTCGTGGAGCACGGGTCAAGCGTCGAGGCGCTCCGCGCGGCGCACGGGCTCTCGGCCGACCACATGCAACGGCGCATCCTCGGCCGCTGGAGGAACCTGAGCGCCGAGCGCGTCGAGGCCGACGCCTGAGGGGCCCGCCGCGGCTAGGGGGCCGACTCGAGAGCCCTGACGAACGCCTCCCTCGCCTCGACGTGGGGGTTGTGGCCGCAGCCGGCGATGACGTCGATCCGGGCCCCCGGAAACGCGCGGAGGATCGCATCGTTGTCCGCGGGCGCGACGTACCGCGAGTTGCCGCCGGCGATGAAGAGCGCGGGGCCCAAGAACCGGTCGCCGGGCAGCAGCGGGTTGCGCTCGAGGGCGGGAAGCGCGGCGACGAGCGCCTCCAGGTTGACCTGCCACCTCCATCCGCCCTCCGGAAGCCGCTCCAGGTTGGTCAGGAGGAACTTCCGCGTGGCTTCATCGGGAACCTGCGCCCTGATCCGCGCCTCGGCCTGCGCAAGCGACCCGAGCGTCGCAAGGTCGAGCCCCTGCATCGCCCTGAGCTCGGCCCCGCGCTCGGGCCAATGGTAGTCCCTGGGGGCGATGTCCACGACGACCAGCCGGCCCACCCTTTCCGGGTGGCGGCAGGCGAGCAGCATCGCGACCTTCCCGCCCATGCTGTGGCCTATCAGCTCGGCGGCGGCGATCCCCCGGGCGTCGAGCCACGCCGCGACGTCCCCGGCCATCGCCTCGTAGGACATCGCGCCCGCGCCGGGGGAGCGCCCGTGGTTGCGCAGGTCGAGGGCGAACACCCTGCGGCGGGCGGCGAGCTCGCGCCCCGCGGTCATCCAGTTGCGGGAGGAGCCCAGCATCCCGTGGAGGATGACGCGCGGCGGCCCGCCCTCGCCCCCGAAATCCCGGTGGGCGAGCGCGACGGGCGGCGGGATCGGCGTGGGAGGCATGGCGGGGGGGTCGCCCGATCCTGCCCGCCGGCCGGCGTCGCTCCAACATTGAATTATGCACCCCGAGCCCTTCGAATGGCGCCGATGACGGAGCCCGAGAAATTGACCCCGATGATGCAGCAGTACTTCGAGGTGAAGCGCGGGCTCGCCAAGGACACGCTGCTCCTCTTCCGGCTGGGCGACTTCTACGAGCTCTTCTTCGACGACGCCGTCGCCGCATCGCGCCTCCTCGGCCTCACCCTCACCCACCGCCAGGACCATCCCATGGCCGGCCTCCCGCACCACGCCGCCGACGCCTACGTCGCGAAGCTCCTGGCCGCCGGCAGGAAGGTCGCCATCTGCGACCAGGACGAGCCGGCGCGCCCCGGCAAGCTGGTGCGCCGCAGGCTGACGCGGATACTGAGCCCCGGGACCACGCTCGCGGCCAACCAGCTCGAGGCCGCCCGCAACCGGTACCTCTGCGCCGTGTCGGTCGACGCGAAGGGCCTGAACGCCGCCTGGATCGAGCTGACGACGGGCGAGTTCCGGGCGGCCTCCGCCGGCAACCCGGCGGACCTGCTGCCGGCGCTGACGTCCCTCGACCCGGCCGAGCTCCTCGTCCGGGAGGGCGAGATCCAGCGCTGGGAGGGCGCCCCCCACGAGGAGGCCTCCCTCCACGCCCTGCGCTCGTTCGCCGCGGGCCGCACCGTCACCGAGCTGCCGGCCTACCGTTTCGAGGCGGCGGCGGGCGCCCGCGCCGTCTGCGAGGCGATCGGGGTCCTTAACCTTGAGGGCTTCGGGTTTGCGCTGG
>DATNLY010000206.1:0-2771 GCA_035602635.1 Opitutaceae bacterium
ATCATGGACACGGGCGACTTTGCGCTCGTCGGCGCCTCGCCCGAGGTCCACGTGCGCCTGACCGACGGGCTTGTCGAGATTCGCCCGCTCGCGGGCACCCGCAGGCGGGGCCTGACCCCCGACGAGGACCTGGCGCTGGAAAGGGAGCTCCTGGCGGACGAGAAGGAGCGGGCCGAGCACCTGATGCTTGTCGACCTCGCCCGCAATGACATCGGGCGGGTGTGCGCGTTCGGCTCCATCCACGTGCCCGACTTCATGTCGGTCGAGCGCTACTCGCATGTCATGCACATCGTCTCGCAGGTCGAGGGGCGGATCGCCCCGGGCCGGAGCGCCTTCGACCTGATGAGGGCCACGTTCCCGGCGGGCACGGTGAGCGGCGCCCCCAAGGTGCGGGCGATGCAGATCATAGCCGAGAAGGAGCCCGTGGAGAGGGGCTTCTATGCCGGGGCCCTCGGATATTTTGGGTACGACGGAAACCTGGACTCGTGCATAACGCTGCGCACAGCGATGCTCCAGGGCGGCATGATCCACATCCAGGCCGGCGCGGGCGTGGTGGCCGATTCGGACCCCGCCGCGGAATACCAGGAGACGATCAGCAAGGCCGGGGCCCTGCTGAAGGCGGTCGGGATCGCCTCGAGTTTCTGACGCGGTCCTGCGCCATAGTGCGCACCGTTTCCGGCCAAGTGTGCCATTATTACCCTCGGGTTGGGTGACGGTTTAGCAACTTTAGCTGCGCGGGCGTCGTCTGGCTGGGCGGAACGGTTTAGGCTCTTCCTGGGGAACATTGGACCGTTTCGATCCTCAAATAAGACAAAGGCACACGATGCGAACGAAAATCAGGGCAGAAGGCCCAACCGCCGAGGCTGACGAGAGCGGCCGCCCGTTGCCGGCCGCCGAACGCCCGGCCCAGCTCGACAGCCCGCCCTCGTTCCTGGAGAAGCCGGAGCGCGCCGAGGCCCCCTCGGAGGCCCCCTCGGACCGCAGCAACCTGCAGATATACCTCCAGGAGATCGGCAAGACGGCGCTCCTGACGATCCAGGAGGAGGTCACCCTCGCCAGGAGGATACGCCGCGGCGACAAGGCGGCGCGCGACCACATGATCAAGGCGAACCTGCGCCTCGTCGTTAAGATAGCGATGGACTACAAGGACTTCGGCCTCCCTCTCCTCGACCTTATCAGCGAGGGCAACATCGGGCTCGTCAAGGCGGTCGAGCGCTTCGACCCGCGCAAGGGCGGAAAACTCTCCACCTACGCCGCCTGGTGGATAAAGCAGTCGATCAAGAGGGCGCTCGCAAACCAGTCCAAGACGATCCGGCTGCCCGTGCACCTGGTGGACAAGATCTCCAAGATGAGGAAGACGGCGATGGCGATATCCGAGCGCCTGGGCAGGGAGCCGACGGACGAGGAGCTCGCGATGGAGCTGCAGATTCCGACCTCGAGGGTCGCCCACCTCAAGTCGGTCAGCGTGCGTCCGGCCTCGCTTGACGCGCCGATAGGCGAGGAGGGCGACACGGCCACTTTCGGGGACATCGTGGGCGACGAGAGCGCGACAAGCCCCTTCGACAGCCTGCGCGACAAGAACCTCAACCTGGACCTGCACTCGATGGTCGACTCCCTCGACAAGCGCGAGGCCGAGATCATCCGGCTGCGCTTCGGCCTTGGCGGGCGCAGCGAGCTGACCCTTGAGGAGGTCGGCCGCAAGTTCAACGTCACCCGCGAGCGCATCCGCCAGCTCGAGTACATCGCGCTGGGCAAGATGCGCCGGGCCATGGCCAAGAACGAGGCCCTCCGGAGCGCCGACGACGTCGAGCAGGAGGACCGCCAGCGCAAGCGCATGACGGTCATCCGGGAGTTTATCGAGTCTAAGGCTAAGGGAAGCCCGCCGGCGGGCGCGAACTAAAGGGCGGCCTACTCGCCCTTCTTGGACGCCTCGTCCAGGATGTCGCCGAGGTTCATCATGTCGTTGCTCGCGCTGCGGTTCAGCGCCTCGTAGGACGCGGTCTCCGCGGCCAGCTGGTCCGCGCTGTAGTTCGCCGCCTTGATCGACAGGCCGAGCCTGCGCTCCTCGCGGTCGATCTTTATCACTCGGGCCGTGACCTTCTGCTCGGGCTTGAGGAAGTCCTTAACCTTCTCGATCCGCTCCTCGCTGATCTGCGAGATGTGGACCAGCCCGTCGATGCCGTCCTTGAGCTCAACGAAGGCCCCGAACGAGGTCACCTTGGTGATGGTCCCCTCGACGACGTCCCCGATCTTGAAGAAGCTGTCGATGTCGGACCATGGGTCGATGGCGAGCTGCTTCATGCCGAGGCTGATCCGCTGCTGCTGGGGATCGATGTCGAGCACGATGGCGTCGACCTCGTCTCCCTTCTTCAGGACCTCCGAGGGGTGGTTGACCTTCCGCGTCCAGCTCATGTCGGAGACGTGGACCATGCCGTCGATCCCCTCCTCCAGCTCTATGAACGCACCGTAGGTCGTCATGTTGCGGACCTTCCCGCGGACGCGGGCGCCGATCGGGTAATTGTGGCGGACCATGTCCCACGGGTTGGGCTCCAGCTGGCGCAGGCCGAGCGAGATCTTCTGCTCCTCCTTCTGGATGCCGAGGACGACGGCGTCGAGCTCCTGGCCGACCTTGAGCAGCTCGGAGGGCTTCGTGATGCGCTTTGTCCAGGACATCTCGGTAATGTGGACCAGGCCCTCGACGCCCGGCTCGATCTCGACGAACGCGCCGTAGGGCACCAGGTTGACCACCTTGCCGCGGACCTTGGCGCCCA
>DATNLY010000207.1:0-2380 GCA_035602635.1 Opitutaceae bacterium
CCGCTATGCAGGCGACGGTGGCCCCCGGCCGGGCGGCAAGGAGGTGGCTGGCAGCGCGAAGCGTCGGGATGGCGGCTCCGCATCCCAGGCCCACGAGGTCATGCAGGACCGCATCCGGGCGCATGCCGAGGAGCTCGGCCACGTAGCTGGTGAGGCCGGGGCAGAGATAGCCCGTGCATGTGCATATGAGGAGGGCGTCGAGCCCCCGGGGCTCGATCCCCGCCTTCTCGAGAGCGCGGGTCAGCGCGGCGCCGGCAAGCCTGGGCGCCTCGGCCCGGAAGGCGCCGTTCAGCTCGTCGGCCGTGCGGTCGAAGACGCGCTCGATCTCCGGCATGGCGAAGTGCCTGCGGGCGATCCCGTGGTCGCCGCGCAGGATCGTGTGCAGCATCAGCATCGAGCGTCTTTTCAGGCGCGCGCGCACGCCGGATTTTTCGACGATGCCCCAGCATTCGGACTGGGTGTAGGCCGCGGGCGGTACCGCCGTGGCGAGCGCGTGGAGGTGCATTTCGCGGGGGATTCCTAGCGGAGCGCCGCATAGAACGCGCGGAATGGCACGAGGTGGGATCCCACGACCGCGGCGAGGCAGAGCTGGCGCCTTCGCTCGAGGAAGAAGGGATGGATGAGGGCGGCCAGCGCCAGCCGCCGGCCGAACCGGGCCCTTTGGGCGGAAGAGATCGCGGTCCTGGTTTCGTCCCAGCTGGCGTCGCCGCAGGCGTAGGCAAGGAGGGGCCCGACCGCCAGCCCCGCGCTCTGCAGCGCCATGGCGAGCCCGTTGCCGGTGAAGGGAGGTATGGTCGCGCTGGCGTCCCCCAGGCAGATCCTCTCGGAGCGCGGGATGCGCCGGTCCCCGAGGGTCGCCGCGGTCACGCAGAATGACGCGGGATCGGGATCGGCCTCCCGGATCCGGCGCGCCAGGCCGGCGAGCCCGGCCGCCTCCAGGTACGAAAGGAGTAGGCCGACGCCCCGCTCGGCGCGGTCCCGGGGGGCGAAGATTCCGCAGACGTTTATGGCCCCGTCCTCGACCCGCGAGAGACCGACGTAGCACCGTTCGCCGAGATGCACCTCGAAGTCATTGACGAGGGCCAGGCTCCTCACGTGCACCTTCAGGCCGACCCAGAACGGACCCTCCCGCCTCCGACCGCCGGCAAAGACGCGCCCCGCCGGCGTCTCGGTCTCGGCCGCCCTCGTGCGCGTCCGCAGATCGCCCCCGGCGGCGACGAACGCGGCAGCCACCCGGGCGTCGAGAGTATGCCGGCTGATGCCCATGGCGGCGGCCGGCAGCGTGAAGGGGCGAAGCGCCCGGCCCCGCAGGTGGGCGGTGACCGAGCGGTGCGGCACGGCATCCTCGAGGAACTCGCCCACGCCCAGCGTCGCGGCCGTGCCCTCGTCCAGGCCGGAGATGAATTCGCCGCAGACCCGGTGCCTCGGATAGTCGCAGGCCTCGAAGATCGTCACGGGGACCCCCCTTCGCCGCAGGGCCAGCCCAAGGGCCAGGCCGGAGAGGCCTCCGCCAACCACCTCGACCGGGTGCGGGTATCTCATGGGTTCCTCACTGCGACCATGCGAAGCGCCCCGAGTGCCGCCGACTTGCACGAAAAGCGCCACTCCCCGGGCTCGAGGCCGAGGAATCCCGGCAGCTCGTCGCCCCTGAAGCCCGCCGCGATGCTGACGCGCGAGTCGTGACGGGTCACGTGGTTCGCCCCCAGAAGTGGGGCGACCGCGGCCATCATCACCTGCGAGATGCGACGGCGCTCGGGCTCGCTTGCGAGGATGACACGGGCCGACCGCCGCAGCCTCGCACCCAAACCCGCGAGCTCCTCAGCCGTGAACTGGTGGAGGATGAGGTTGGCGATAATGACAGGGTAGGCGCCGTACCCGGAGAATTCCTTCAGGTCGGCCGTGTGCCATTCGCGCTCGGGAGGCCAGTCGGCCGGGCGTGGCCAGAGGTCGAGGCCGTCCAGCGGTATCCCGCGCCGATTCAGGTACACCCCCATCTCGCCCGTTCCCGCTCCGAGCTCGAGCACGCGCTCGCCCGGCAGCAGCAGCGGGGTGAGCGTGCGCTCGAACCAGCCCCTGTTTCCCATGAACCGGTTGATAATGCGCAAGTCGCGGCGGTTGTGGATCGCGTCGGGGTGGTCGTGCGGCAGCGAGTCGAGCAATTCGGGCTGGCAGGCACGGAGCATTGGAGAGGAGGATTGCCCGGCCGCGTGCGCGTGTCCAGAGTGCGAACTGCAACAAAATGAGCGCCAAGCACACCCCCGTCGACCTGATCGCCCTGGCGGCCCGGAAATTCCCGCGGCGCCCAACGTGGGACGAGTACTTCATGGCGACCGCCGTGCTGATTGCGACGCGCTCGAACTGCGAGCGCCTGCACGTCGGC
>DATNLY010000136.1:0-6012 GCA_035602635.1 Opitutaceae bacterium
GGAGGGCGGGACTGCTGCCCTGGGCCTCGGCGACAAGGTGGTCAATGAGTCCGGCGGTGATCTCAATCCGGCCGGGCGTCGGCGCGGGGTCGCCCGCCCGCAATCCGAGGGGGGCGGAGGTGAGGAGGGCAAGGAACGCTATCTTGAGGGGAAGTGATTTCATGGCTGATCTAGGATGGACGCGGGCTGGATTCAGGCGCGGGCGCGCGGAGGCGCGGCGACGCCGCGAGGGGAGGGCGCGGACCGCGACAATGCGCGGCGCACCGGGGTCCGGAGCCTAGATCAGAAAGCTGCAATGCGCCTTGAACAAAGGCACACTGGCAGAGGCCGCTAACAGGTCCCTGGAGTTGGGCGCGACCGGGACGGCCGCCGGCCCAACGTACGAAGCGTAGAATTTCCTCTCGGCCAAGCAAGCCACCCGGGAAGCGCGTCGGCCCGCCGGCTGCGCATTCCGGGCCGGCTGGTCCGAGGCGAACATGAGGGGCGCCGGGGATGGGGCGCGGCTGCACGGCATGCCGCAATCGCCCGGGTGCTTGCAGTGGCAGCAGCAACAGCATTGCTTGCCTTGCGCCAGCTCGAGCGGCTGCACCCGCACGAGCGCGGTGCAGACGACGGCGAGGAGAAGCCAGACGAGGCGTTTCACGGGTTGGGCCGAAACCTACCCGTTCGGCGGCCTTCAGCAACCGAAAATCCGGCAGCCGTTGACGCGGCCCGCGCCCCCGGGGAGGCCCGAGGGCTCAGTGGGACTCGGAAAAGCTCGTTATCGAGTGCCACTCAAGCACCTCCTGCAGAAGGGCCCGCTCCGTCCTGAGCACGAGCTGCTCAAGGCTGTTCCATGTCCTGCAGAACGCGATCTGCTTGCGGCTGCCCTCCAGCATGGAGCGCATCTCGCGGTAGCGCGCGACGCGGCGCTGGAGGTCGTTGATGGAGATCAGCGATATGAGCGAGGCCGCCACGACAGGCAGCGCGATGGGAAGGAAATGAAAGATCGTGCTCCGCACCCACTCCGGCACGTCGACATCCAGGGTGTACCCGACCGCGTAGGCCGCGGTGCAGACCAGGGCCAGGACGGTCGCGATCCAGAAGCCGAGCTTCAGCCGGCTGAAAAGCGGCAGCGCGCGGCCCTCCTGCCTGAGGTAATAGGCGACCTGGTCGTCGATGCGCCGCTCGAGGTAGATGCGCTTGAAGTCCTCCATGGGCACCGGCTGGACGTTCGACGAGCGGCTGTGAAGGATATGCAGGGAGCGCGTCAGCCTGCGCACATGGGGCAGGTCCAGCTCCTGGAAGAGCGGCGTGGCGCGCGGCAGGCCCCAGGTCGCCAGGGCGGAGCGGCAGAACTCCGCAGCGAGGCGGCACCGCACCCAGCTGTCATGGGAGTGTGCGTGGCGCCTGAGCACGATCGCCACTCCCAGGGCGGCGGCGAGGCACGCCAGCTTCGCCCAGGGAAGGGCAACATAGACGAGGCCAAAGGCCAGGGCGGCCGCCGCGATGAGGGTTGCCGCGACATGAAGGATCACGGTCGAGGCTATGAGCATCCGGAACCGCGGAGCGCCCGTGCTCGCGGCCCGGTCGCATTTGCGCTGAAAGTTGAAGATGACATCGGGGGCCTTGAAGGGATTCCCGCCGGCCGGTCCCACGGCGTCGGGAAGCCGATTGAGGTTTTCGAGGCTGGCGTCGCCGTGCTCGAGCGCGGCCCAGTTCTCCCTGCGCGCCTCGCACGTGGCGGGATCGATGATCAGGAGCGGCTTGCCGATCGACCTTGCGTACTCGACCACGTCGGCCGTGCCGCCCTTGCCGCGCACGGGGTCGCCGTCCCAAACCGCCAGGAGCACGTCGGAGCCGTTGACGGTCTCCATGCCGCAGTCCAGGTAGGCGTCGTTGCGCGAGCCGCTTTCCTTGATGACGCGCACGTGCTCGGCCTTCTCCAGGGCCCTTTCCACGGCCTGCCATTCGGCCTCCGTGAAATCGCTCGAGAACTCGGTTCGCGGCATCGGCAGGATGGCGTACCAGGAGAGCCCCAGCGCCATCGCCTGCGCCGCGAACAGCTGGTCGCCGCCCGTGGCGACGGACGACTGGGCGACCCACTCGCCCGTTGACTCCAGCCGGAGCGACTCCAGCGCCGCCTTCACCGCCCGGGCCACGGCCGCGGCGTCCCCGAGCTGCCTGTGACCGGAGAATCCCACGACGTGAAAAAGCGGCAACTCGGAGCTGGCGGACATCCGCCGGGAGGGTTGTCGGCGCCTCGGCCTTTGCCAAGCCTCTTGCTGCGTTTGCCCCGGGGAACCCGGCCGACGATGTGAGGCTGGGTCGGGATACGGCCCCGGCCCCTGGCAGGCGCCCGCGCGGCCTATACCGAAATTCCCGCCTCGACCAGCCCCTCGCGGACCGCGCGCAGCATCGGGAAGGTCGCGCCGTCGTAGTGGCCGAGCGTGACCCCGTTCATCCGGCACTGCGCGGCGATCTGCACGCCCTCGCGAATCAGCTCCGGCGTCGCCCTCATCCTCACCCCCAGGGCCGCGTGGACCGGGAAATCGGGCCCGAGCTCGCCGCGGGCTGCCGCCAGCATCCGCCGCTTGCCCGGCATCAGGGAGGGATCGCCGGTCTGCTCGCTGTAGTCCTGGATGCGCACCGAGTCGAGGTGGGGCCGCATTGCGCCCAGCTTGACGCCCCACTGGTCCGGATCGCTCATGTGCTGGTTGTACCGGAGATCGATGCCCGGCCTGAGCGCGTGCAGGCGGTCATGGATCGCCAGGTAGAAGCGCGCCGTCGAGCGCACTCGAAAATTCTGCCACTCGCTCCGGGCCGGCTCGGCCCTCGGGTCCGCCAGAAGCGCCCGCTGCGCCCTTGGAAGGTCAAACCCCTCCTCGCCGGCCGCGCGCACGCACGATGCGCAAAAGCAGCCTCCCTGCTCCGGACCGCCCTCGTCAAAGGAGACGATGGCCGACATCGCGTAGTCCAGGCCGTAGTTTGCGACCAGGTCCGAGTACAGGGCGACGGCGTATTCCCGGACGTCGGGATGGTTGGGGCACAGCGGCCGCAGCCACGGCCGGACGTGGGTGATCTCCCCGTGGATATTGCGCCCGGCGCAGTCGGCGAGCTCCCCCTCGGCCCGCGCCTTGCCGACCAGGGCGTGGGAGTTCTCGACGCCGACCCTCAGTCCGCGGCGCCGCGCGGCGTCGACCAGCGTCCTCACCCAGTCGGTCCTGTTGAGCCAGTCATAGTCGGACGGCAGCGGCCTGATGCGGCCGTAGCGCGCGAGATCCGGGCGCCAGTAGCACCGCGCGTCCTCCGCCGTCCATGTCGCGCGCACCGGGTTGTGCGGGAAGGATCCCCCGCCAAGCGGCCGCCTTTCCGGGTGCATCACGCCGATGAGGTAGACCGAGTTGACCGCCGCCATGCCCTGCAGGTTGTCGAGCACGCGCTCGACGCCCTCGTCATGCAGGTCCCACGCGTAGAGGCTGGCGGAAACCTCGAATGCCCGGCCGGTCCCAACCGCGCGCAAACGGCGAGGAAGCAGCGCTGCTGCCGCAGCCGTCCCGGCAAACTTGACGAAATTGCGGCGGCTCCAGTCCAGGGCGGAGGGGGATCTCATGGGCAAGGGTGCGTCGCTAAGACGTCCCGCCGCCCCAAAGGATGCGTGGGTCCGTTTGCGTTTGGGCCGGAAATGCGGAGCGTCCCAACATTACTCCCAAAGGGGATTGGACTTTCAACACATGAGCCAGCTCTTCACGCCGTTCAGGCTGCGCGACCTTGAATTCCGCAACCGGGTCTTTGTTTCGCCGATGTGCCAGTACTCGAGCCCGGGCGGAATCCCCACGGATTGGCATTTCGTGCACCTCGGGAGCCGCGCGGTCGGCGGGGCCGGCCTTGTGATGACCGAGGCCTCGGCGGTCTCGCCGGAGGGGCGCATCTCGCCGGACGACGCCGGAATCTGGAGCGGGGCCCACGCCCAGGCATGGAGGCGCATCGCGCAGTTCATAAGGGAGAACGGCGCCTGCCCGGCGATGCAGCTCGCCCACGCGGGGAGGAAGGCCTCCACCCAGGCTCCCTGGCTCGGCGGAGGCCCGGTCCCTTTGGCCGCGGGCGGCTGGCAGCCCGCGGGACCCAGCCCCATACCCTTTGACGCGAAGTCCGCCACGCCTAGGGAGATGACGGTGGGGGGCATCGACGCCGTGGTGGCGATGTTCGCGGATGCCGCTGCCCGTGCCATCGGGGCCGGATTCGAGGTGGTTGAAATCCATGCGGCCCACGGGTACCTGATTCACGAGTTCCTCTCGCCGATTTCCAACCAGCGCACCGACGAGTACGGCGGCTCGCTCGAGAACAGAATGCGCCTCGCGCTCAGGGTGGCCGGGGCGGTCCGCGGGGCGATCCCGGGGGGCACACCGCTCTTCGTGCGGCTTTCGGTGACGGACTGGGTGGAGGGTGGATGGGACCTCGCGCAATCGACCGAGCTCTCCAAGGCGCTCAAGGCGGCGGGCGTGGACCTGATCGACTGCTCAAGCGGAGCCAACGTTGCTGACGCCAAGATCCCGGTCGGCCCCGGATACCAGGTGCCTTTTGCCGAGGCAATCCGCCGGGATGCCGGCATCGCGACCGGGGCGGTTGGAATGATCACCAGGCCCGAGCAGGCCGAGGAGATCGTTGCCAGCGGGAAGGCGGACGTGGTCCTTCTCGCCCGGGAGATGCTGCGCGATCCGTACTGGCCCTTCCACGCGGCAAAGGCGCTCGGCGACAAGGTGGCGCCCCCAAAGCAATACGGTCGCGCGCTTTGATGGGGCCCGCACGCCGGGCATGTGAGCGCCTAGCGGCCGATCAGCTTTTGCAGGTGTTCCGGATAGCGCGCGCCCTGCAACGTGATCCTGTCGGAGGCGGCGTTGATTTCACGGAGGTCGTCGGGAGTGAGCTCGACCGAGGCGGACCCCAGATTTTCGGCCAGGCGCGGGAGCTTCGTCGTGCCCGGGATCGGAACGATCCAAGGCTTCTGCGCAAGCAGCCATGCGAGCGCAATCTGGGCCGGGGTCGCCTTCATCCGCGCGGCGATTGAGCTGAGCAGGTCGACCACGGCCTGGTTCGCCCTGCGGGCCTCGGGAGAAAAGCGGGGCACGACATTGCGGAAATCGGTGGCGTCGAACTTGGTGTTCTCGTCGATCTTGCCCGTGAGGAACCCCTTGCCGAGCGGGCTGAAGGGAACGAAGCCGATCCCGAGCTCCTCGAGCATCGGAATGGTCTCCTTCTCCGGCTCCCTCCAGAACAGGGAGTATTCGCTCTGCAGGGCGGTGACCGGCTGGACCACGTTGGCGCGCCGGATGGTCTTCACGCCCGCCTCCGAGAGGCCGAAATGCCTCACCTTGCCGGCCCGGATCAGTTCCTTCACGGCCCCGGCGACGTCCTCGATCGGCACGTCCGGATCGACGCGGTGTTGATAGAACAGGTCAATGACGTCGGTCTTGAGCCGCTTCAGCGAGGCCTCGGCGACCTCCCTTATGTGGGCGGGCCGGCTATCCAAGCCTTCCATGCGCTCCCCGTTGGGCCCGATCCTGAAGCCAAACTTCGTGGCGATCTTCACCCGCCCGCGGTAGGGGGCAAGGGCCTCTCCCACGAGCTCCTCGTTCTTGAACGGACCATAGATTTCCGCCGTGTCAAAGAAGGTGACGCCGCTTTCGACGGCCGAGCGAATCACCGCGATCATGGCCCGCTTTTCCCCTGCCGGGCCGTAACCCGAGCTCATCCCCATGCAGCCCAGCCCGATGGCCGAGACCTCCAGTTTGCCCTTTCCGAGTGTGCGTTTTTCCATTTTCGGGATCCTGTGTTTGAGTTTGGGTTGAGAAAGGGGGCGGGGCGAATGCAATCATAGCTGACCCACTTGAGCACGCCAGCTTGACGCGGCGCATAGTGCATGCATGATGCATGCATGGCAACAAAGACCATCAGCGTTGATATGGAAGCATTCAGGATTCTGCGTCGTGAGCGAAAGGGTCCGCGAGATTCCTATTCACAGGTCATCCAGCG
>DATNLY010000213.1:0-2936 GCA_035602635.1 Opitutaceae bacterium
CGAGCCGGTGTCGCTGCCGTGAGCACCCTGTCGCGAAGGACCTGGGTCTTTGCCGCGGTGGCGGCGATCCTCGCGCTGCACTTCGCGATGGCCGTCCTGAGCAAGCGGAGCGAGAGCACGACCGGGGACGAGCTCGTCCACCTGACGGGGGGCTACAGCTACTGGGCGCTCGACGACTACCGGCTGCAGCCCGAGAACGGCAACCTGCCCCAGCGCTGGGCGGCGCTCCCCACGTGGATCGCCGGGGCGAAATTCCCAACGCTTGACCAGGACTACTGGCGCGTGAGCGACGCGTGGGTCATGGGCCACGAGTTCTTCTACGAGACCGGCGAGGACCACTTCCCGAGGCTGATGGCCGCCCGCGCGATGATCGCGCTCTTCAGCGCCGCCACGGGCGCCCTCGTCTTCCTGTGGTCCAGGAGGCTCTTCGGCGTGCGCGGCGCGTTCGTGTCGCTCGCCTTCTTCGCGTTCAGCCCGAGCTTCCTCGCGCACGGGGCCTACGCGACCTCGGACGTCTGCATGGCCTTCTTCATGCTGGCCTCCATGGGGGCCTGGTGGCGCCACCTGAACAAGCCCGGGCCGGGCTCGTTCGCGCTCTCGGCCCTCGTGTTCGGGCTGGCCTGCGTTTCCAAGTTCTCGGCGGTCCTGCTCCTTCCCATGATGGCCGCCTGCGCCCTCGTGCAGGTCTGGGGCCGGGCCGACAGGATCCGCCCCGTCCTCCTCTCGGCCCTTGGCCACGCCGCCGTGGCGTTCGGGGTCATCTGGGCGTTCTACGGCTTCCGGTACAGCGCGTTCAACCCGGCCCTTCCCGCCGCCGACCAGTTCATCGAGTCCTGGCCCCTCATGTACGCGCGCACCGGCTGGGAGGGCCGGGTGATACATCTCCTGGCCGGGATCCACGCGCTTCCCGAGGCGTTCCTCTACGGCGCCGCCTACGTGGTCCAGACCTCGCAGGTGCGCGGCGCCTTCCTGAACGGGGACTACAGCATCACCGGGTGGCCGAGCTACTTTGTCTGGACCTTCCTGCTCAAGTCGACCCTCCCGTTCATCCTGGCCTCGGTCTGGGCCTTCTGGCTGGCCATAAGGGAGCGGGTACGGACGTCGCCGGGGCCCGGGGGCCGCCTGGGGGGCCTGCTGCCGCTCACCCCGCTCCTCTCCCTCTTCGTCATCTACTGGCTCTTCTCAATCCGGAGCCACCTCAACATCGGCGAGCGCCACCTGCTTCCCGTCTACCCGGTCCTGTTCATCCTGACGGGAGCCCTCGGCAGGTGGTTCGAGCGGCCCACCCACTGGCGGGCGCTCGTGGTCGTGTCCCTCGTCGCATGGCACGCCGCCGAGTCCGCCTCGATCGCCCCACACTACCTCGCCTACTTCAACGAGCTGGCGGGCGGGCCGGCCGAGGGCCACCGGCACCTCGTCGACAGCTCGCTCGACTGGGGCCAGGACCTGCCCGGGCTCAAGGCCTGGCTGGGGGCGAACGCCCGTCCGGGAGAGGACGTGTACCTCGCCTACTTCGGGAGCGGCGACCCCCGCTACTACAGGATAGGGGCCAGGCAGCTCGCCTACATGAACAACTTCCACGAGGACGAGCCCTACATCGCGCTCGGGCCGGGCCTCTACTGCATCGGGGCGACCATGCTCGAGCAGGTCTACAGCCCGGTGCGCGGGCCGTGGACGGCGGCCCTCGAGGCCGAGTTCCAGTTCCTGCGCACGTACGAGCCCATGTTCAGGCTGTACGCTGACGACCCCGCCGCCCGGGCCAGGCTCGAGCACGAGCTCCCAAGCCAGAAGTGGATCGCGAGCCGCGACCGTTTCCAGCACCTGCGCTTCGCCCGGCTCTGCTACTTCCTGCGCGTGCGCAGGCCCGACGCGGAAATCGGCTACTCGATGCTCATCTACCGGCTTAGCGCCGGCGAGGTGAGGTCCGCGGCCAGCGGCTCGCTCGGGGACTGGGCGTCGCTTATCGAGCGCAGCGGCGAGGGCAGGTAGGGCGCCGGCGGCGGCCTCGGCGCCCCCGGCGGCAGCGGATCAATCGAGACGATCCGGCTGACCCGCGCCAACCGCATGCCGAAGCGCTTCTCGGCGATCGTCTGCAGGTGGTAGCCGGGCGGCATCAGGTCGTCGGGGTCCACCCCAAACTCCCCCTTCCCCGAAGTCGGCCGCAGCGCCTGCGCCACGAGCACGTCCTTGAACGTCCCCTGGCCCAGGTGGTAGCGGATCTGCTCCCCCTTCTGCGCCCCCACGGCGCTGATGACCGACTCGATGTGCCAGAGGATGAAGGGAATCGTCGACTTGTTGGTGATCATGAGCACGGGGCCGGGCCGCGACTCGATGATCCCGTGCTCCCACTCGATCTCCTGCATGGCCAGGTTCTGGTCCGTGTAGAGCCTGCGCGCCATCGCGGGAAGGCCCCCCGTGAGCATCCAAACCCCCAGCCCGGCGGCGGCGATCCTGAGGGCGGGGACGCCACGGTCCTGCAGGCCGCGGACGAGCACGGCGGCGAGGACGGCGGACGCGAGGCAGATCGGGAGCGAGAAGCGCGAGGCCATGATGTCGTCAAAGCGCGCCCACCAGTAGAAGAGGAGCACGGCGAAGTGGGCGGCGATCCCGGCCCCGAACGCCACGCCGACAAAGGCGGCGGGCGCGAGCGCGGGCCGGGGCCTCCGCCGGAGCCAGCGCGCGGCGCGAAGCCCCGCCCACGCCAGCCCCGCGACCCCCAGGAGGGAGAGGTACCAGGAGTTGGTGAGCTCGGTGCTCGTGAAGTTGAAAAGGTAGTCCAGGTCCCCCGCCAGGTTCTTGAGCATGTTCGAGGCGCCAAACGCGGACGTCTGCCCCGGCTGGAGCTGCCAGAATATCGGCTCGGCGGCCAGCACCCGGCTGTGCCAGGCGTACGGAACGAGGAGCAGCGGGGCGATGATCACCGGCCACGGCAGCAG
>DATNLY010000221.1:0-9608 GCA_035602635.1 Opitutaceae bacterium
CTCACCCCCCGGCGGTCGGCCGCGCGCAGGAGCCCCATGCCGTGCAGCTCCACGGCGCCCGCGGCCGCTATCAGGAGGCCGAACGCCGCCCCGCTCACGTCGCCCGAGGCCGCCGACACGAGGGCGAAGAACCCCGCCAGCACGAGCACCGACACCCCGTCGAAGCGGGCGACCCGCAGGACGTTGCGGAGGGTCACTGAGACTAGCTTTGGGGGCTGCATGGGAGGAAGGGAGCCCTCCAGTTCCCCCCGGTTGGCCGGGAATCTCAAGCATCTTCGACCCCGTCCCGCGGGCCGGCCGCCTTTTTTGGGGGTTGCGGGCGCGCCTTTTAGGGAGATGATCCGCGCCAGGACAATCCCCACCACCCCATGGACACCCCAGTCTCGGCGCTCATAGAGCGCAAAGGGTCAGCAGTGCACGCCGTGGCGTCGACAATCACAATTGCCGAGGCCGTGGACGAAATGAACAAGAGGCGGATCGGATGCATTCTTGTGATCGACGAGGACAGGATAGCCGGGATCTTCACCGAGCGCGACGCGATGCGCCGCGTCATCGGGGCCGGCGTCGACCCGAAGACAACCCTCCTTGGCGAGGTGATGACGAGGGACGTCCACTCCGTCCCGCCGGAGACGACGGTGGAGCAGGCGATGGCGCTCTTCGCCGAGAGGCGGTGCCGGCACATCCCTGTCGTGGACCACGGCAGGCTCATGGGCCTGATTTCGATCGGCGACATCTCCCGGTGGGTCTCGGACACGAGCCGCGCGGAGGCCGAGCACCTGAAGAACTACATCGCGGGCGGGTTTCCCTCCTGACGCGCCCGGCCCGAGGCCCGGATTGACGCGGAAGGGGCAGGCGCCACGCTTGGGCGACACATCCGCCCCCAGTGAAACGCATCGCCGCACTCGCCCTCTCTCTCGCATCCTTGTCCTCCCAGGCCTCCATCGTCACCCGTGACATCGAGTACAGCCATGGGGGGACCCCGCTCCGGGGCTTCCTCGCCTACGACGACGCTTTGACGGCGAAGGGCGCCCTCCCCGGCGTCCTGGTCGTCCACGAGTGGTGGGGGCTCAACGACTACGTCAAGGGGCGCGCGGTGCAGCTCGCCAGGCTCGGCTACGTGGCGTTCGCGCTCGACATGTACGGCGCCGGCGTCGTCACGACGGACAAGGCGAAGGCGGGGGAGCTGGCCGGCCAGTTCTACCACAAGCCCATCATGGCGGAGCGCGCGCAGGCGGGCCTCGACCAGCTCCTGGGCACGGGCCTCGTCGACAGGTCGCGGGTCGCCGCGATCGGCTACTGCTTCGGCGGCTCCACCGTCCAGGCGCTCGCGTACTCGGGGGCTCCGCTCGCGGGCATCGTCAGCTTCCACGGCGGCCTCATCTCCGCCACGGCGGAGACCGCGGGGAGGAACAGGGCGAAGATCCTCATCTGCCACGGGGCGAGCGACCCCTCGTACAAGCCGGCCGAGATAGAGGCGTACCTGAAGTCGATGAACGACTTCAAGCTCGACTACGAGTTCATCGAGTACGCGGGGGCGCTCCACGCCTTCTCCAACCCGGACGCGGACAAGATGGCCGCCCTGAACGGCCTGCAGGGCTTCATTGGCTACAGCCCGAGCGCCGACCACCGCTCCTGGGGGGACATGAAGGTGTTCTTCGCGGAGATCTTCGCGCCGTCGAAGGGCTGAGGACCCCGGGTCAGGCCGCAGGGATGGCCGTGTAGCGGCCGCGGACGCGGCGCACCGCGATGCGCGCGCCGAAGGCCCCGCTCAGGGCCCGGGTCGTGACCACGCGGGCCTTCGCCCCGGAGGCGAACACCCGGCCGGCGCGCAGGAGCAGCGCATGGGTGAAGGACGGCATGATCTCCTCGGCATGATGGGTCACGAGGACGAGCGAGGGTCCGCGCCGGCGCCTCGCGGCGGCGTCCAGGAATGCCAGGAACCGCTCGCGCGCCACCGGGTCCAGGCCGGCGCACGGCTCGTCGAGTATGAGGAGCGCCGGCCGGGCCATGAGCGCCCTTGCGATGAGGATCCTCTGGCGCTCCCCCTGCGAGAGGTGGGCCCACTCCCGGCGCGCGAGCCCGGGGCAGCCCACGAGGCGCAGCAGCCTGCGCGCGTCCGCGGCCTCCCCTCGTGTGGGCCGCGCCCAGAGGTCGAGCTGCCCGCTGCGCCCGCTCACGACGGTCTCCAGGGCGGGCTCCGCGGGCGGGATCGCCGCCTGGAGGGCGCTCGTCACGATGCCGATCCTGGTCCTCAGGTCGCGCCAGTCCGACTCGCCGTACCTCCTGCCGAGGACCGTGATCTCGCCGGACGTGGGCACCATGTAGCCGGTGATCGCCTTCAGGAGCGAGGTCTTGCCGCAGCCGTTGGGCCCGAGGATGGCCCAGTGCTCGCCCCGGCGGACGCCCCAGTCCAGGCCGCGCAGGATCCCCGCGCGCCCGCGCGCGACGCTGAGCCCCGTGACCCTGAGGATGTCTCCCATGGGCCGCAGGATGCTGCGCGGCCAACGGAGTTCAACCGGGTATTGAAGCGCCGCGCGTTTGCCCCAAGCCTCCCCGCCGCACCGGCCGCGCACGCCAATGACCCTCGTCGACACCCACACCCACCTTGACTCCGTCGCCCGCAGCGGCGGCCTGCCGGACTTGGTCCGGCGCGCCCGCGCCGCGGGCGTGGAATGGATGATCGCCGTGGGGACCGAGCCGGGCGACTGGGACCTCTACCGCGACATCTCGAGGGAGAACCGGGGATGCATCCGGCACACCGTGGGCGTCCATCCGTGCTCCGTGGACGAGGGATGGGAGTCCGCGGTCTCCGGGATCGAGAAGTTCTGGACCGGCGGCGGGGCCGACGCCCCGGTGGCGCTCGGCGAATGCGGGCTCGACCGCTTCCACCTGCCCAAGGAGCCCGCCGCCGCCGAGCGCGCGCTCGGCCTCCAGAGGGCGGCGTTCAAGGCGCAGCTCGCCGTCGCGCGCCGGCTCGGCTGCGCGGTCGTGATCCACTCGCGGGGCGCCTTCGGCGAGTGTGTCGGGATGATCGACGAGAGCGGCGTCGACTGGGGCCGGGTGGTCTTCCACTGCTTCTCCGAGGACGAGGCGCAGGTGCTGGAGCTGTCGAGGCGGGGAGGGCGGGCCTCCTTCACGGGGATCCTCACCTACAAGAACGCCGACCCGGTCCGCAGGGCGGCGAGGGCGCAGGGCCTCGGCAGGCTCATGATCGAGACGGACGCCCCGTTCCTCGCCCCGGCGCCCCACAGGGGAAAGCCGAACGAGCCGGCCTACCTGCGCCACACGGCGGAGTACGCCGCGGGAATGCTCGGGGTCACGCTTGACGAGCTGGCGGCCGCGACGACGGCGACGGCCCGCGCGTTCTTCGGCTTCTGACGGCGCGGGCGGGGCCCGGCGTCAGGCCTCGTCGAACTTGCGCGCGAAGAGCTGCTCCAGCTCCGCGAGCATCTGCGCGGCGTCCTCGCCCGTGGCGAGGAACTTGACCTTGGAGCCCTTTCCCGCGGCCAGCATCATGAGGCCCATGATGCTCTTGCCGTTAACCTGCTCCTCGTCCTTCTCGACGAAGACCTCCGCCTTGAACTTGTTGGTGATGCGCACGATCATCGCGGCCGGCCGGGCGTGGATCCCCAGCTTGTTCTGCACGACAAGCTCCTTCACCACATGCGGGCCCGCTGGGGTGGTTTCGGTTGGGTTCACGGGTGGAAGGCTCGGGTTGGGCACAGGGAGGACCGCTTACCCTCCGCAGCTAGGCACGGCTTGCAACTCAAAAACCGGATGGCAGCATCGCCCAGGATGCCCCGAGTTGCAATTATTGTGCCATGCCGCCTGGAATCCAAGCGATTCCCCAGGAAGCTGTTGCACAACATCAGGGGCAAGGCGCTGCTGCGCTGGGTCGCCGAGCGGATCTCCGCCGTGGCGCCCAAAATTGACCTTTGGTTCGCCGTGGACGACCCCCTGCTCCGGGACTGCCTTTCGCCGGGCGGGTTCCGCACGGTGATGACGCGGGTCGACCATTCGAGCGGGACGGACCGCATCGCGGAGGCCAACAGGACCATCGGGGCCGAGCTCGTTATCAACGTCCAGGCCGACGAGCCGATGGTCTCCGCGGGGCAGATCCGGCTCCTTGCGGAGCTGGTCTCGGGGCCCGCCGACATGGCCACGCTGGCGACCCGGTTCACGACGGCGGCCGACTTCCGGAACCCGAACCAGGTGAAGGTGGTCTGCGACCTGGGGGGCCGGGCGAGGTATTTCTCAAGGGCGCCGATCCCCCATCCGCGCGACCGCGACGCCGGAATCGACGACGCGTGGGTCGCAGCCAACCCGTGCTACAAGCACCTCGGGCTGTACGCCTACAAGGCGCGCCTCCTCGAGGACTTCGCGGGGCTCCCCGTGGGCAGGCTTGAGCAGATCGAGAGGCTTGAGCAGCTGCGCGCGATCGAGAACGGGCGCGAGATAGCGGTGGGGTTCACGGACGAGCCCTCGGTCGGCGTGGACACGCCCGAGGACGCGGCCAAGTTCGAGGCGCTCCTCGCCGGCGCCGGCCGTTAGATTTTGCCGGCCTTGCGGGACTCCACCAGGCGGTAGAAGTCCACGAAGAGCGGGTCGGCGTCGCCGGGCCCGGGCGCGGCCTCGGGGTGGTACTGGACGCAGAAGACCGGAAGCTCCCTGTGGCGCAGCCCCTCGACCGTGTTGTCGTTCAGGTTGTACTCGGTGACGATCGCGCCGCGGTTCTCGACGCTCTTGGGATCGGTCGCGAAGCCGTGGTTCTGGGCCGTGATCGAGACCCTGCCGGTCTCGATGTTCTTGACGGGCTGGTTCCCGCCGCGGTGGCCGAACTTGAGCTTGAACGTCGAGCCGCCGAGGGCGTGCGTGATCATCTGGTGGCCCAGGCAGATCCCGAAGGTCGGGTACCTCGGCAGGAGGGCGGTCACCGTCTCGTGGATGTAGGGCAGCGCCGCCGGGTCCCCGGGCCCGTTGGAGAGGAAGACGCAGTCGGGCCGGTGCTCGTCGACCTGCGCGGCCGTGGTGGCCGCCGGGAACACCTGGACCTCGAACCCGTGGCGGACGAGCTTGCGGTAGATGGAGCGCTTGGCGCCGTAGTCAAACGCAGCCACCCGGAACCTGCGCGCGGGCGGGCGGGCGGCGCCGAGCGTCGTGCCGGCCGGCACGTAGGGGGCGTTGAAGTTCGCCGCGTCGTCGTCGCGCCAGATGTAGGGCTCCCTGCACGTCACGTCCTTGACGTAGTCGGCGCCGGCCATGTCCTTCCAGCCCCTGGCCCGCGACAGCGCCTCGGCGTCCGAGATGGGAAGCGTGGAGAGGCAGCATTTCATGGCCCCCTCGACCCGGAGCTTCTTCGTGAGCGCGCGCGTGTCCACCTCGCTGATCCCGGGGATCCCATTGGCCCTCAGGTAGTCGGCGAGCGGCATGCGCGAGCGCCAGCTGCTGACGACCGGCGAGAGCTCGCGGACCACGAACCCGCTCGCCTTGGGCGAGGCGGCCTCGGCGTCCTCGTCGTTGACGCCGGTGTTGCCGATCTGTGACGCCGTCATCGTCACGATCTGCCCGAAGTACGAGGGGTCCGTCAGGATCTCCTGGTATCCGGTCATGGAGGTGTTGAAGACGCACTCGCCCGCTATCGAGGCGTCGGCCCCGAAGGCGATCCCGCGGAAGACGCTGCCGTCCTCCAGGGCGAGCACGGCTGGCTTTGTTGTCGGCATCGAGGGTTGAACAAAGTCGGCGAACCGGGGGCTGCCAAGTAAAATGCCCGCGGGGACCCGCCGGGAATCCGCCGTTTGACAACGGTCCTTAGGTGCCTAACCGTGAGTCCCCAACCTCCGATGCCCTACACCGAAGACCGCTCTTCCTGGTTCGAAGGCCAGGGGCTTTGGCAGCACATACCGGAGGCCAGCTGGCGGGACTGGACCTGGCAGCTGAAGAACCGGATCACGTCCAGGGAGCAGCTGGAGAGGTACATGGTGCTCACCGACGAAGAGAAGGCCGGATGCGACCACGCCGGCGAGAAGCTGGCCCTCGCGATCACCCCCTACTTCTTCAACCTGATCGACCGCGCCGACCCGGACTGCCCCATCCGCAGGCAGGTGGTGCCGAGCGGCGCCGAGATGGTCGTGAGCGCGGGGGAGACCCTGGACTCCCTCGACGAGGACGGCCACTCGCCGGTTCCCGGGCTGGTCCACAGGTATCCCGACCGCGTGCTCTTCCTCGTGACGGACCGGTGCGCGTCCTACTGCCGCTACTGCACGCGCAGCAGGCTCGTCTCCAACGCCCAGGACTACAATTTCCACCCCGAGTACGAGCAGGGGCTGCGCTACATCGAGGCGCACCCGGAGGTCCGCGACGTGCTGCTCTCCGGCGGGGACCCGCTCCTCCTCTCCGACAAGAAGCTCGAGCACCTGATCAGTCGCCTTCGCGAGATCAAGCACGTCGAGTTCATCCGGATCGGCTCGCGGATCCCCGTGTTCCTGCCCCAGCGGATCACGCCGGAGCTCTGCGAGATCTTCAGGAGGTACGGCCCCGTCTGGATGAGCATCCACGTGAACCACCCGAGGGAATGCACGGCCGAGCTCGCCGCCGCATGCGAGCGGCTGTCGTTCGCCGGCGTGCCCCTGGGCAACCAGAGCGTCCTCCTGCGTGGCGTGAACGACGACGCGGACGTCATGCGGGCGCTGGTGCACCGGCTCCTGCGGATGCGCGTGCGCCCGTACTACCTCTACCAGATGGACCTCATCACCGGCGGGAGCCATTTCAAGGTCGATGTGCGCAAGGGGATCGAGATCATCAGGGCGCTGCGCGGGAACACGACCGGCTACGCGGTCCCCCAGTTCTGCATCGATGCGCCCGGGGGCGGGGGAAAGGTCCCGGTCAATCCGGACTACCTGGAGAGCATCACCGACGACGAGGTGGTCTTCCGGAATTTCGAGGGCAAGCGCTTCCGCTACCCCCAGAAAAGCACGCCTGGGATGCCCGTGGAAACGGGGACCCCATCGCGCGAGGCCCCGATCATAGTTTATTAGGCATTGATGTTCAGATTCTTGCGAAAATCCGCGAATTTCTTCGGATTTCTCCAGGAATTTTGAATGTTTTGCCGCGGGGCGCGTCTTACTCCGCGTAGTCAGCACTGTTCACAGGAATGGTGCTTGTTTGTAGTTCTTACGGTTTGCTTGGTGTTAGGTCACACGGGCCGCTTCGCAAGGAGCGGCTCTTGTGTTTTCAGGGGTCGCGATGTGCGGGACGAGGGCGTTTGGGGACCCCAAAAATATGACACGGGAAGGGAGGGAAATGGCTTGATTTAATTCCCACTTAATTAATGTAGATTAAATTGATACCTTAAGTTCCCGCCGAATGCGAAGCCAACCCGCCATGCCATCCGAGACTTTCCATAGAGATGCAGTTTATGGAGAAGATATTGCAAATCCGTGGGTTGCATTTGTCCGGATGAATGCCCTCCGCCGGGATGCCTATGGAGAATCGCGCCTTTCCACCATGCAAACCAAACAGACACCCGTCCTCTTGCTACTCCTTGCGGCCTCCACGGTCGCCCTTGCGCTCGCAAGCCCATGCCGCGCGGCCGACCCAGGCGCGAAGGCCAGTCCCCCGGCCGATGGGTTCTGGACCAAGCCGGACTGGCTGAGCGACCTCTCGTTCGCGGCAAGGGAATCGTACGACGACAATGTGTTCGGCGTGTCCGGCCTCGGCCTGCAGCCGAAGGTGTCCTGGGTCGACTCGGTGTCGGCCTCGGTGGGCCTCAATCTCGTGCCCCTGCTGGGCCCCCAGAAGGACATCCAGGCGCTCTCGCTCTCCTACAATCCCGAGCGTGTGGTCTATGAGTCCGTCTCGTCCCAGGATTATACCGCGAACAGGGTCAACGCCACCCTCAAGGGAAAGGCGGGGAGGATATCGTACAGCATCGTGGACGCCTTTCTCTACAACGACGGCAACAAGGTGGCGCCCACCTACGCCCTGAACCAGCTCGCCGGCGCCGCGGGGAACCAGAATGACAAGTACCGCAGCAACTATGCCCATGGGCTGGCACGGGAGCGCCTCGACCAGGTCCAGGACCGCTACACGGCGTCCGTGCAATTCGACGGGGACGGCTTCTTTGTGCGGCCGGTGTCCCAGCTGACGTACTACAACCTGGACACCGATCTCTTCAACACGTCGGTGGCGCCGTACAAGGGATACCAGGACTACGTCGACCGCTACGATGTCAACGGGGGGCTGGATTTCGGCGTCAGGCTGACTCCGGCCATCGCCGTCACCCTGGGCTACCGGGACGGTTACCAGCACCAGGATCAGTTCGCCCTGGCCATCAACAGCGACCGGCACTTTTCATCCAACAACTACCAGCGGGCGCTCCTGGGCCTCGAGGGCAAGCTTGCGAAGTGGCTGACGCTGAAGCTGGCCGCGGGCCCGGACTTCCGCGACTACAACCCCGGCACGCCCATCAGCAACCTGCACACGACCCGCTACTACGGCGAGGCCACGGCGACGGCGACGCTCCCCGGCGACCAGTCGCTCACGCTCGGATACAAGCAATACCTCTTTGTCTCCAGCACTGGCCTTGTCCCCTACGAGGACATCTCCGGGACCCTGGCCTACCATTGGAATGCGACGAGGCAGGTTGGCGTCGACCTGGGGGCGAAGTACTCTGAGGCCAACTACTCGCTGGGCAATGACACGGCGGGTTCCGCCCCCAGCCTTCGCGACGACGTCGACAAGAACGGCTCCGCCGGGGTCAGCTACGCCGTCACGAGGCAGTTCATCCTGAGCGTCACGTACAACTATGACTACGGCTTCAACAACCTGGGCAGCCTCCCGGCGAGTCTCTTCCCGGGGTACCGCAGCCTGACGCACAACGTGGTTGCGCTTGGCGCGCAGTACAGGTTCTGAGCGGGGCCCCTCGGCCTTTCCGGCGCGCCCCTTTGGGGGGCGGCTCCTCCGGCCAAGAAAAAGCCGCCCGGGATTTCCCGGGCGGCTTGAGTCTGGGGCGATCGAACCGGGGCCCGGTTACGGGGCGTACGTGATCGTGCGGGTTCCCGCGACGCCGGTGATCGTGACCGTGACGCCCTGGGTGAAGGTCGTCGGGTACGTCTCGTTGGCGACCGTGTTGAGCGCCTTCACGTAGGACGTGGGCCCGAGCAGGTCGGAGAGCGTCACGGTGGAGACACCGTTCTCCAGGTAGTACTGGTCGGCGCCGGCCGACAGCTGGCGGGCGTTGTTCAGGACGGCCTTGTCCTGCGAGCTCGTGCGCACCTTCTGGAACGCGGGGATCGCCATCGCGGCCAGGAGGCCGATGATGACGACGACGATCATGATTTCGACAAGGGTGAAGCCCTTGGTGGAGCGAGTGGTCTTCATGTGCATGCTATTATTTGTTTTATGATTTTCGGTTTCGACGGGGGGGGATGACGGCAAAAACAGGGCAAGGATTCAAACCTTTTGCGATTCCCGGGCCCCCGTTCGGCCTGTTTTTGCCTCGTTTGGGTTGTATTTGGGACGTATTTTACGGTGAATTAACAAATTACGCCCATCGGCCGACGGCGGGTGCGGTAACTACGCAGACCAAAGAAGATGATATCGCTCCATGA
>DATNLY010000233.1:0-8962 GCA_035602635.1 Opitutaceae bacterium
GTCGAGAGCGCCGCGCTCAAGGGCATGGACTCCCTCTGCTCGATCGCCCAGATGCCCGGTGGCATCCCGGTCGCAACCTTTGCGATCGGCAAGCCGGGGGCCATCAACGCGGGGCTGTTCGCGGCGTCGGTCCTCGCCCACGGGGATCCGGCGATCGCCCGGGCGCTTGCCTCCTTCCGCGCCGCCCAGACGGCCAGGGTCCTTGGCGCCCGGCTTCCGTGATAGGCCCCGGCAAAGCGATTGGCATACTCGGCGGGGGCCAGCTCGGCCGGATGTTCTCGCAGGCCGCCCAGTCGCTCGGCTACCGCGTGCACGTCTACGAGCCCTCGGGCCCGAGCCCGGCGGGCGCCGTCGCCGACCGTGAGACCGTCGCCGCCTACGGGGATCTCGCCGCGCTCGGCGAGTTCGCCCGGTCGGTCGAGGTGGCGACCTACGAGTTCGAGAACATCCCGGTCGAGCCCCTGGAGGCGATCGCGAAGCTGGTCGGCCTCCACCCCGCGCCCGGCGTGCTCCGGACCTGCCAGAACCGCTGGCGGGAGAAGGCGTGGCTCAGGGAAAACGGCTTTCCCCACGCCCCCTATGAGGAGGCCCTGGAGGGGGACATCGGGGCCGCGGCCGCGCGGCTCGGGCTTCCCTGCGTCGTGAAGACGGCCGACTTCGGCTACGACGGCAAGGGGCAGATGAGGATCGCCTCTGGGGAGGACCTCACCCGGGCCGCGGCGATATTTCGGGGGCGCCGCTGCGTCGTGGAGAAATGGGTCGATTTCGACCGTGAGATCTCGGTGATCTGCGCCCGGACGGCGTCCGGCGAGACCCGGCCCTTCCCGGCCTCCGAGAACATCCACGCGAACCACATACTGGACATCTCGATCGTGCCAGCGCGGATAGCGCCGGCGGTCGCGGAGGAGGCGAGGCGCCTCGCCGTGGAGATCGCGGGCCGCCTGGGGGTCGTGGGGCTGGTCGCGGTCGAGATGTTCCTCGGGCGCGACGGCCGCCTCATTGTCAACGAGCTTGCGCCGAGGCCCCACAACTCCGGCCACTGGTCGATCGACGGGGGCGAGACGAGCCAGTTCGAGCAGCACGTGCGCGCCGTGTGCGGCCTTCCGCTCGGGCCCTCGGGCGCGCGCAACCCGACGGTCATGGTCAACATCCTGGGCGACCTTTGGACGCGGCGCGCGGGCGCCGCGCCCGGGGAGCCCGACTGGGCCGCCGTGCTCTCCGAGCCGCGCGCAAAGCTGCACCTCTATGGGAAGCCGGAGCCGCGCCCGGGCCGCAAGATGGGCCACTTCACGGTGCAGGGCTCCGACCTGGAGGAGACGCTCGCCCTCGCCAGGGCCATCAAGGCCCGCCTCTGACGGCTACTTCGGGAGCAGCTCCGAGACGAGGGCCCTCTCCTCCTTGAGCTCGTTCTCGGTGGCGGCGACCTTGGCCTTTGAGAAGTCCGTCAGGCGCAGGCCCTGGACAACCTGCCATTTCAAGCCGTCGCTGCGGATGGGGTACGAGTAGATGAGCCCCTTCTCTATCCCGTAGGAGCCGTCCGAGCACACGCCGGCGCTGAACCAGTCCCCCTCGCGGGTCGGGGTCGTGAGGTTGCGCACCGTCTCGACGACCGCGTTCGCCGCCGACGCGGCCGAGCTCAGCCCGCGTGCCTTGATGACGGCGGCGCCCCGCTGCTGGACCGTCGGCAGGAACGTGTCCTTGAACCAGGCCTCGTCCCTGATCGCGTCGATCGCGGGCTTGCCGCCGACCCTGGCGTTGTAGAAATCCGGATACATCGTCGAGCTGTGGTTGCCCCAGACGGCGAGGTTCGAGACCGCGGCCGTGTCGACGCCCGCCTTCAGCGCGAGCTGGGTCACGGCGCGGTTCTGGTCGAGCATCGTCATCGCGAACCAACTGTCGGACGGGACCGACGGGGCGTTCCTCATCGCGATCAGGCAGTTGGTGTTGCACGGGTTGCCGACCACGAGAACCCTTGCCCCCGGGGCGGCGTTCTTGGCGATCGCCTTGCCCTGGCCCGTGAAGATCCGGCCGTTGATGCCCAGCAGCTCCTTGCGCTCCATGCCGGCCTTGCGCGGCACCGAGCCGACGAGGAGGGCCCAGTCGACGCCCTTGAAGCCCTCGTCGAGGGAGGCGGTCGGGATGATCCCCTTCAGGAGCGGGAACGCGCAGTCCTGGAGCTCCATCACCACGCCCCCGAGGGAGGGGAGGGCCGCCTCGATCTCGATCAGGTGGAGGATGACCGGCTGGTCCGCCCCGAACATGGAGCCCGAGGCTATGCGGAAGAGGAGGGAATAGCCGATCTGGCCGGCTGCGCCGGTGACGGCGACACGGATGGGGGGTTTCATGGGAGGGGGGAATGTAGCACCTGCGAGGGGGAGCGCACGGATGAAATCGAGGGGTTGCGGAAAATCCATCGGGGACCGTCTGGCAGATTGCAGCGGCATCCATATTGTGGTTATTCGCCCAAAGGAACCCTGGTCCGCCCCGCCCCCTCCCATGATAATCCGCGTGATGACTGAGCCATGAAGGCGCTCGTGCTCAAGGAGTACGGCCACCTTGCGGTCGAGGACGTCGCCCGGCCCGCCCCTGGGCCGGACGAGGTCCTCGTCCGGGTCCGCGCCTGCGGGATCTGCGGGAGCGACGTGCACGGCATGGACGGAAGCACGGGAAGGCGCATCCCGCCGCTCATCATGGGCCATGAGGGGGCGGGGGAGATCGCCGAGGTGGGCGCCGCGGTCAGCCTCTGGAAGCCGGGCGACCGGGTCACCTTCGACTCGACGCTCTATTGCGGCGGGTGCTGGCACTGCCGCCGCGGCGAGGTGAACTTGTGCGACGAGCGCCGCGTCCTGGGCGTCTCGTGCGCGGAGTTCAGGCGCGACGGCGCCTTTGCGGAATACGTGGCCGTCCCCGAGCGGGTCCTGTACCGCCTGCCGGACGGACTGAGCTTCGAGAAGGCGGCCATGGTCGAGGCGGTCTCCGTGGCGGCCCACGCTGTCGGCAGGACGCCGCTCGGGGCGGACTCGTCGGCCGCCGTCATCGGGACCGGCATGATCGGGCTCCTGGTCGTCCAGGTCCTCAGGGCGGCGGGATGCCGCACGGTGATCGCGGTCGACCTGGACGCCGACCGCCTGGGGCTCGCGTCCAAGCTGGGGGCGACCGCCGCGATCCGCGCCGACACGGGCGACCTCGCCGGCGAGGTCGCCCGCCTCTGCGGGGGGCGCGGGGCCGACGCTGTCTTCGAGGTGGTGGGCCTGTCGGCGACCGTGGAGGCCGCGATCGGGTGCGCGCGGAAGGGCGGCACCGTGACCCTTGTCGGCAACGCCGAGCCGACCGTGGAGCTTCCCCTGCAGTCCGTGGTGACCCGGCAGATCACGCTGATCGGATCCTGCGCCTCCGCCGGCGAGTACCCGGCCTGCCTGGACCTCATCGCAAGCGGGAAAGTGAACGTGACCGGGTTCATAAGCGCCACGGCGCCCCTCGAGGAGGGCGCGCGCTGGTTCGGCCGCCTGCGCGCGCGGGAGAAGGGGCTGATGAAGGTCCTGCTCACGCCCTGAAACCCATGAAAAGACTCAAGACGGCGCTGGTCGGGACGGGCAAGGTGTCCCACCTCCACGCGGCGGCGCTCAGGGCGCTGCCCGAGTCGGAGTTCGTCGCCGTGTGCGGCAGGCCGACCGCCCGGTTGACCGCATTTTCCGAGAAATACCGCGTGGAGGCCTTCGCGGACGTCGATGAGATGATCAGGCGTGCCGGCGTGCAGGCGCTCATCATCTGCACCCCCCATCCCGCCCACGCGGCGCCGACGATCGCGGCCGCCCGCGCCGGCGTGCACGTGCTCATCGAGAAGCCGATGGCGTCCACGCTGGCGGACTGCGACGCGATGATGGCCGCCGCCGCGGCCGGCGGGGCCACCCTCGGCCTCGTCTCGCAGAGGCGGTTCTACCCGGCCTGCCAGCGCATCCGGGGCGCGCTGGACGCGGGGCGCCTCGGCACCCCGGTGCTCGGGTTTGCGACGATCCTGGGATGGCGCGACGAGGCCTACTACCGGAGCGATCCCTGGCGGGGCAGCTGGGCCGGCGAGGGAGGGGGCGTCCTCGTCAACCAGTCCCCGCACCAGCTGGACCTCCTCCTGTGGTACATGGGGGAGGTCGAGGAGGTCTTCGGCTACTGGGGGAACCTCAACCATCCCACGATCGAGGTCGACGACACCGCCGTCGCCGTCGTGCGGTTCAGGAACGGCGGGCTCGGGAACATCATGGTGAGCAACAGCCAGAACCCGGGAATCAACGCCCGGGTGTCCGTCCACGGCTCCAACGGCGCCTCGGTCGGCGTGCAGACGGACGGGGGCGCGATGTTCATCCCCGGCATGACCAAGATCGCCGATTCCGCGTTCAACGACCTGTGGACGATCCCCGGGGAGGAGCGGATGCCGGCGCTGTGGAAGGAGGAGGACGCCGCACTCTTCGCGAGCGTCGACCCCATGGAGCACTTCCACCGGCTCCAGATCGCGGACTTCCTGCAGGCGGCGCTCGCCGGCAGGCCGCCTGCCGTCACCGCCGCGGACGGCAGGCGGGTGGTGGAGCTGTTCACCGCCATCTACCGCGCCACCCGCGAGGGCCGCCCCGTGCGCTTCCCCGTTCCCCCGGATTAGGCCTCCCGAAGGTTCGCATGCCAAGCGCAGCCCCCACGCAGGTCCGCTTCAGGGTGGCGGGCATGCTGTTCATCACGGTTGCGATCAACTACCTGGACCGAAGCAACCTGTCGGTCGCGTCGATCCAGCTCGCCCGGGACCTCCGCCTCGACCCGGTCCACATGGGTCTGGTCTTCTCGGCCTTCGGCTGGACCTACGCGTTCTTCCAGATCCCGGGCGGCTGGCTCGTCGACCGTGTCGGCGCGCGCGCGCTGTACGCCTGCGTCTGCGCCCTGTGGTCGCTCGCCACGCTGGCGCAGGGGTTCGCGCAGACGTTCCTCGTGCTCCTCGGCCTGCGCCTTGTGCTCGGCCTCTTCGAGGCGCCGGCCTTCCCGATCTGCAACAAGCTCGCGACCTCATGGTTCCCCGAGAACGAGCGCGCCGCCGCCATCGGCTTCTACACCGGCGGCCAGTACGCCGGCCTTGCGTTCCTCACGTTTGCGCTTGTCCGCGCGCAGGCGCGCTTCGGATGGCACTCGGTGTTCTTCATCACCGGGGCGATCGGCCTGGCGTGGTCCGCGCTCTGGTACCTCGTCTACCGGGACCCGGCGGAGAGCCGCGGGCTGTCGGGCGGGGAGCGCGACCATATCCGCGCGGGCGGCGGGTGGGTGGACGGGCATCCCCGGGCCGGCCGGGCGTTCGAGATCAGCCTGGCCGACCTCCGCCTCGTGCTCACCAGGCGCAGGCTCTGGGGCATCTACATCGGGCAGTTCGCGCTGAACGCCGTCCCATGGTTCTTCCTGACATGGTTCCCCATGTACCTCGTCTCGTACCGCCACATGGACTTCATCGGCCAGGGGCTCTTCTCGTCGCTTCCGTTCTTCGCGGCCTTCTGCGGCGTCGTCTCCGGGGGGCTGTTCTCCGACTGGCTCGCCAGGCGCGGCGCTTCCCCCTCGGTCTCGAGGAAGGCGCCGATCATCGGGGGCATGCTCCTCTCGACGTGCGTCGTCGGCGCCAACTTTGTCTCCGCGCCCGGGTGGGTGGAATTCTTCCTTACGGTCGCGTTCTTCGGGAACGGCTTTGCCTCGATCACGTGGACGCTCGTGTCCCTGATGGCGCCGAGGCGGCTCCTAGGCCTCACGGGAGGGGTCTTCAACTTCTGCGGAAACCTAGCGGCCATGGTGGTCCCGCTCGTGATCGGTGTGATCGTCAAGCACGGCGGCTTCGCCGCCGCGATGGTGTTCATCGCCGCCATGGCGCTTGTCGGCGCCCTCTCGTACATCGTGCTTGTCGACAGGGTCGAGCGGATACCGGACGGCGCGGGCCTGGATTGACGCCTAGCGTCCCGAGAACCGGCGCGATAGCGCCGAGTGGACCTCGCGAACGAGGGACTCCGTCGTCGGCCAGTCGATGCAGCCGTCGGTGATCGAGACCCCCCGGCGCAGCCTGCCGACGGGCCTGGGGAACGGCTGGCTGCCGGCCAGGAGGTTGCTCTCGATCATGGCCCCCATGAGGGACGCGTTGCCCGCCTTGATCTGCCTCAGCAGCGCGCGCATCACGAGGGGCTGGCGCTCCGGCTTCCTCGCCGAGTTGTCGTGCGAGCAATCGACCATGATCGACGGGATGAGCCCCGCCGCCTTGAGGAGCCTTTCCGTCCGAGCGATCCGCGCGGGCGAGTAGTTGGGGCCCGCCGATCCGCCCCTCAGGACGATGTGGCAGTTGGGGTTTCCCGCGGTCACGACAGCCGATGCGGCGCCGTCGAGGTTGATGCCAAGGAAAGTCTGGGGCTGGGAGGCGGCCCGGATGCCGTTGATCGCGGTCTGGACGGAGCCGTCGGTGCCGTTCTTGAAGCCGATCGGCATGGAGAGCCCCGAGGCCATCTGGCGGTGGGTCTGAGACTCGGCGGTGCGCGCGCCGATCGCGGACCAGCACACGAGGTCGGCGATGTACTGGGGCGTGACCGGATCGAGAAGCTCGGTCGCCGTCGGCAGGCCGAGGTCGATCACGTCGCGCAGGAAGCCGCGCGCGATCCGCAGCCCGGCGGCGATGTCGTTGGAGCCGTCGAGCCGCGGGTCCATGATGAGCCCCTTCCACCCCGTCGTGGTCCTGGGCTTCTCGAAGTAGACGCGCATGACGACCATGACGCGGTCGGACACCTCGCGGGCGAGCGCCGCCAGACGCCGGGCGTACTCGCGGCCCGCGTCCACGTCGTGGATCGAGCATGGACCGACGATAAGGACCAGGCGCCGGTCGTCGGTGAAGATGACGCGGTGGATTTCCCGGCGCGTCCTGGTGACAAAGCCGGCCTGCTCCTCGGTCTTTGGAATCTCCGCGAGCAGCATCGCGGGAGAGGGAAGGGGCCGTGTCTCAACGACGTTGATGTCGGACGTTCTTTGCATCGGGGTCCCGTGAAAAAGCCCGCAACGGCCGGGGTCGCAAGGGATTTTGGCGCCGCTCCTGGAAACGAGGTGGAAAATTGGGCAAAAAAAGTGGCGGGCCGCCTACCCCTAGACGGCCCGCCTTTGCTTTCTTAGTTACCCCAAAACTCCCGCTATGCGGGAGAAGTGGAAAAATCTGTTGTTCCATGGGTAACCGTTTTGCGGTTATCGTCAAGTAAAGGTGCAGGTATGGCCTTGCCTTCTCACTCAAGCAATTTGCCCTGAGGCTCTTATATATTATGAATTTTCCCGGCTCCGCTTCCATATTCCACTACCGCCCGGCGTGTGTGCTGCGGGTGAGCGGAACCGATGCCTGGTCATTCCTACAGGGCCAGTTCACGAACGACTTACGAAACCTGTCACCCGGGCGGGCCGTGTATGGCCTGTGGCTCGACCACAAGGGGCGCGTGATGGGCGACAGCCATGTGGTTCGGTCGGCGGACGGCGCGGATTACTGGGTCGTCAGCCTATCTTCGCCCGCTTCCGCCGTCGCGCGCCGGCTTGAGGATCACGTCGTCGCCGATGACGTCGTCATCGAGGACGCCACCGCCGCCTGGCTCGGCGTCTCCATGATGGGGCAGGGAGTCGGCGCCTGGTGCGGGCAGGCTTCCCGCCCGGGCCTGCTCTTCCCGGGGCGCCGCTGCGCCACGGAGAACTGGGAATGGATCTTCGGGGAATCCGAGTCGGGCGACGTGAACGCGGCAATCGCCGGCGCCCGCGAGGCCTCGGGCGACGAGATCGAGCGGGCGAGGATCGGGTCCGCCATTCCCCGCGTTCCCCAGGACATCGGGCCGGCGGACCTTCCCGGCGAGGGCGGCCTCGAGGAGGCCGCCATATCGTATTCAAAAGGCTGCTACCTCGGCCAGGAGGTGATGGCGCGGCTTAAGTCGAGGGGACGGGTGCGCCGGGCCCTCGTCCGCGTCGCGGGGGCCGGCGGGCCCCCGGCGGTTCCCGCGGCCCTCTGGCGCGGCGACCGCAGGGAGGGGGAGCTGCGCTCGGTGGCGCCGGACCCGCGGGGCCGGGGCTACTGCGGCCTCGCGCTTGTGCCCGTTGCCGCGGCTGCGGGCGGATCCTTTTCACTTGCCTCGGGCATACCGCCTTCGCTGGATGTCGTTCCGAGCGCCTGACAGGAGGCGGCCACGCCGGATTGCCTCCGGCCGCTGGGATTCACGCCTCCTGACGCACCAGCCCCCCAAAAAATGAACAAGACCGAATTGGTTGCCGAGGTGCACAGGCTCCTGGGCGACGGCACCTCGAAGGCCGCCGCGGAGCGCGCTGCGGACTCGGTCCTGCGCGCGATCAAGCGCGGCCTCAGGGAGGACGCCGTGGTCCACCTCGTGGGCTTCGGGACGTTTTCAATCGCCAAGCGGTCGGCCCGGAAGGGCTTCAACCCGCACACGCGCAGGCCGATGAGGATTCCGGCGATGAAGCTCGTGCGGTTCAAGGCGGGCTCAAGCCTTCGCGCGCTCCGCTGAGGGCATGAAGGACGCCCTCACCTCGAGGTTCCGCGCCCTGTACTCGGGCGAGCCCGAGGTCATCGCAAGGGCCCCGGGCCGGATCGAGTTCATCGGCAACCACACGGATTACAACGGGGGGCCCGTGATCGGCGCCTCAATCGACCGAAGCGTCTGGGTGGGGCTTGCGTCGCGGCCCGACGGGGTGCGCAGGTTCGCGAGCGGCACCCAGCCGGTCCGGGTCGAGCTCCCCGCGGGCGTCGCCGACCGCCAGGTCGGCGACCGGTCGTGGGTCAACTATCCCCTCGGCGTGCTGGCCGCGATGAGCGGCGCGGGACTTGGCGTACCCGCGGGCTTCGCCTTCCTTGCGGAGTCGAGCGTCCCCGTCGGGGCGGGCCTGAGCAGCAGCGCGGCAGTGGAGCTTGCCTCGTGCCTGGCGTTCC
>DATNLY010000234.1:0-5920 GCA_035602635.1 Opitutaceae bacterium
CGACCAGCACTTCTTCGTTTTCACGGGGATCAAGGCCAAGGCGCTCCTCGCCGAGGTGAGGAAGGGCCGCAGCGACACCCAGATGCTCAAGTGGGTCCGCGCCCGCACGAAGGTGCTTCCCTCGGAGGTCGCCGCCTGGGACGCGTGGATGAGGGGCCACGCCCCCGGCCGCACGGCGGGCCATGAGTGGTTCGCCGGGGTGATCAAGACGGTCGCGCCCGGGCGCGATGACATCTTCGGCTTCTTCGACCTCCTGGACCTCGACGACTACGCGAGCTTCGGCGGGAAGCCCTGAGCCCTCAGAGCTCGGTGTACTTGGCGGAGCGGCCCCGCGCCTTGGCGACCGGGTATTTGCGGGCGTTGGCCTCGATCTTGGACTCTATGCAGGCGGCGACGTCCAGGCCGGTCGCGTTGGCGAACTCGAGCGCGTAGATCACGATGTCGGCAAGCTCCTCGCCGATCCTGCCCCGCCCGGCCGGGTCGCGCGCCACCGCGCGAGACTCCTCGGGCGTCGCCCAGAGAAAATGCTCCATGAGCTCCCCCGCCTCGGCGGCGAGCGCCATGCTCAGGTTCTTCGGCGCGTGGAATTGCTCCCAGTCGCGCTCCCGCGCGAAGGCGAGCACCCGGTTCTTCAGTTCGGACACGGTCGTGGCGGAGTCGGATAGCGCGGGCATGCCGGCACTCTTGCGCCGAGGCCCTCCCCTGCGCAACCGCAGGTTTCCCCTGTCATACATTTCAATTCAGGCTTGGCACGGGGCCTGCAGTATGCTTCCTGTTCCGCTCGTTCCAATGGCACAGACGCTCCATAGTCACCTCAGCCTCGCCGGCACTTCGATCACGAAGGCCGTCCGATTTGGCTGCGCCGTGATGCGTCCGGTCGCCGTCTCGAATTGGAACAAAACGGCCGGCGCGGGCTTCGGGGTCTAAACCTCCTAACCAGGAAACCCTTTAGAAAACCTGAAGCCCGGAGGCCAAAAGCCCCCAGGGGGCGACTGCCTTTCCCACCATGAACACGAGAACCCATACCACGAGCACATCCAGCCGTCACCGCAGCGCTTACAAGGCGTCCCACGCCTCGTTTCGCCAACCGAGCTACGACTGCCGTGAGCTCCCTGACGCCGTCAACATCGTCGTCTACGTACCCGGTGTGGGCAGCTCGGGCGTGGAAATCGAGGCCTACGGGCCGGACCTTGTCATCACCGCGCGCAAGACTCGTTTTGTGCGGGTAAACTGGCAGGCCCTCAACCTCGAGGGATCGCAGCTCGACTACCGGCTGCGCCTGCGGCTCGGCCTGGGGTTTGATTATTCCCAGATGGACGCCGCGATCAACGACGGCGTCCTCACCCTGGCGGTGCCAAAGCGCCAGCCAGACCTGGCGGCGTCCGGCCGGCTGCGGTGCGTCGCCTAGCCCGGCACCCCCGCTTGCCCGCGGGAGGCCCCTCCGTCCCAGCGGAGGTCGCCGCCCGCGGGCGACGGGAACGGCCGGGGGAAATTTTCTTTTTTTTGGCACTTTATCCACGGGATTGGGTCGAAATTCCCACCATGACACCGCAATCGCCGACTTTCCGTCAGCGACCGCAGCCTTCTGACCGGGCTGAGGCGCGCACGGAGCCCCGAGAGGACGCGAGGTGGCATCGGCCTACCTTCAGGCCGCCGCCGCTCGACGTCCAACCCGCACGCCCCGAGTTCCCCTACCTGGGGGAGATCCACCGCACCGAGCTCTCGGATTCGTCCCCGGACAGCGCGACGGCCAAGTAGCCGACCACCGCGCGGGCCTCGTCGTCGAACCGCCACGGCGGGTTGACGACCACGACGCCGCACCCCCTCATTCCGGGTCCGGCCGGGTCAACGATCAGCTCGGCGCACAGCGAAGGGGCGCCAGAGGCGAGCAGCATCTCGGCGAATCCGGCCATCCGGGCCCTCCCGGTGACGGGGTACCAGACCGCGAAGGTGCCCGCGGGCAGCCTTCGGAGGCCCTCGCCAAGCGCCGCCGCGACCAGGGACAACTCTTCCGGATCCTCGAACGGCGGGTCGAAGAGAACCAGCGCGCGGCGCTCGGCCGGCGGGAGGGAGGCCTTCATGGCGCCGTACCCGTCGGCCTGGTGGATCGACACCCGGCGCTCGCCCTCAAAGGCCCTCCTCAGGGCGTCGCATTCCGCCGGCTGGGCTTCCCACAGGTCCAGGCGGTCCTGGGGCCTGGACAGGAGGCGCGCTATTCTCGGGGATCCCGGGTAGAACCTGGGGACGGGAGTAAGGTTGCCCTGGCTCCGGTCGAACGCCCGGACGAGGCCAAGGTAGTCAAGGACGGCGGGCGGCGGGTCGCCGCGGTCCCAGAGCCGCCCGATGCCGCCCGGCCATTCGGGCTCCCGCTTTCCCGTGAGCCCCTCGCAGGCAAGCGCGAGGTCGTACCTGCCCCGCCCGGCATGCGTGTCAACGAAGAGGAGGCCCCTCTCCTTCTTCTGCAGGGCGCGCACAAGCTGCACCAGGAGCGCGTGCTTGAGCACGTCCGCATAGTTGCCCGCATGGAAAGCGTGCCGGTAATTCACACACCATGGGCTTCTTTCATTGCACCGGGGTGCGGCAATCCGATAATCGCACCGACATGAAATTAATAACCTCCATTGTTCCGATCTGCGCGCTCCTGTTGCCCTGCGCGCTCGCCGCCGAGACGTTTGAGGGGACTGTGTCCATGACGATCAGCGCCCCCAGCATGAAGAACGGCCCCCAGGCGATAAATCTCAGCCTGAAGGACGGGAACATGAGGACGGACGTGGACACGGGTCGCGGCTCCATGAGCGCCATCCTCGACATGAAGAACCAGCAGATGATCATCCTGATGCCCCAGCAGAGGATGTACATGGTGCGGCCCATGGCGCAGCCGTCCGCGGGAATGCCCGCCTCCGGGCAGCCCCCGGCCCCGACGGGGGCGCCGCAGGCGACGCTCCAGGACACCGGCGTGAAGGAGACGATCCTCGGCTACGAGTGCACGAAATTCGTGTCGACGAGCGACAAGGGCACCGCCGAGATCTGGGTCACCGACCAGCTCGGCACGTTCATGGGGCTCTTCCACGGGGGGGGTCTCGGGGGACGGCCAGAGGCGCCCCAGGCATGGGAGTCGGCCCTCAAGGGCCGCAATTTCTTCCCGATGCGGGTCGTTTCGACCAACAGCAAGGGCTCCTTCCGCCTCGAGGTGACCGCGGTCAACAAGGCGAGCCTTCCCGACTCGCTCTTCAGCCCGCCCGACGGATGGCAGAAGTTTGACCTGGGCAGCATGATGGGAGGCGCGATGCCTGGCGGCTTTCCCGGAGGCCGGCCCCCGGGCGGAAGCAACTGAGTGGGTTCCCGGCCCATCCGCATCGTATCGGACGTCCACTACGGCGACCGGTCGAGTCGTGTCCGCTCGCTGGCCCAGATGCGCCCGCTGCTCGACGGGGCGGGCTCGCTCGTGCTCAACGGCGACACCCTGGACACCCGCCCGGACAGGAACCACGCGCGCACGGAGGAGAGGCGCCGCGAGGTGCTCGAGTTCTTCGGCTCCTGCGGGGTTCCGGTCACGTTCCTCACCGGCAACCACGACCCGGACATGTCGCGCCAGCACGAGCTCGGGCTGGAGGGGGGCCGGATCCTGGTGACGCACGGTGACATCCTCTTTGAAAGCATCGTCCCGTGGTCCCAGGACGCGGCCATGATCCGCAGCAGGGTGATCGCCGCCCTGGCCGCCGCGCCCGATGACGGGACCTGCGGCCTCGAGAGCCGCCTCTCCGTTTTCCGCTCGGTGGCCGGGAGCATCCCGCAGCGCCACCAGTCGGAGCGCGACCCCCTCCGGTACGCCATCCGGCTCGCGGGGGACACGGTGTGGCCCCCCGACCGCGCGCTCAAGATCCTGCGCGCCTGGCGGGAGGCGCCGGGGCGCGCTGCCGCGCTCGCCCGCAGGCACCGGCCGAAGGCGAGGTTCGTCCTGATCGGGCACACCCACAAGCCGGGCGTCTGGAAGATGGCCTCCGGTTTGGTCGTCATCAACACCGGCTCCTTCAGCCAGCCCTTCGGGGCCCTTGTCGCCGAGGTCGATTCAGGCGGGATCCGCGTGCGCAGGGTCGAGCACAGGCGCGGCGAGTTTTTCCCCGGCAGGACGGTCTCCGAGTTCCCCCTTCCATGAGCATGGAATTCGGATGGTGGAACAAGGACCCCGACCTGGGAAAGTTCCAGGTGAAGGCGATCGTCCACGGCGGGAGCCTCAAATGGCTCCGCAAGCAGGGCCACTTCACATCCTGGGAGGCCCATGGCCCCACCGAGGACGACTGGGAGCGGCTCATCGCCGAGGCGGCGAGGCGCCTGCCGAGGAAGCTGCTCTCGCCAAAGCAGTTCGCGGTGATACGCAACCTGCGGGAGCACAGGTAGGCCCGCCGGCCCCCACAACCCAGACCCTCATGCCAAAAATAGACGTCAACAAGGTCGCCGAGATACTGAAGAAGAACCACATCGACCCGGCTGTGCTGCGCCGCGTCGTCGAGGAGATGAACCTCGCCGTCCAGCCCGACCCGGCCGACGGCGACCTTCCGCCCCCGGTGAAGAAGCAGTTCGTCATCCTCGTGAGCGATCCCGAGGGGAGGATGCCGAAGGCCGACCTGGCGGGCTGGGTGCTGCAGGTGCCCGAGAGCGAGAGCCCCGCCTCGTCCCAGGAGCGCATCGTCAAGGCCGCGTACGACTACAACGCCTCAAAGAAGGGGCGGCTCTATCCCGCCAGGACCGTCGGCGACGCGCTCGAGAACGTGCCGGGCAAGTTCTTCAGGGAGGCCGAGCTCTGGGTCAAAACCAAGGTGCCCGTGGCCGTCCTGCGAACCGACAACGAGATCCCGAGCGGCTAGCGCGGCGGCGCGGCCGCCGGGGAGGCGTCCAGGCACGCGCGCACGGTGGCGATCAGGACGCCCAGCTCGAAGGGCTTGGAGAGGTAGGCCGTCGCGGGATCCAGGGGGATCCCGCCGTTGCTCAGGTCCAGGCTGTAGCCGCTGGTCACCAGCACCCTCAGGTCGGGGTGCGTGCGGCGAAACCGCTCGGCCAGGTCGAGCCCCGTGATCCCCTTGGGCATGAGCATGTCCGAGAAGAGGAGGTCAATCTCGCCGTTGTGTTCCTCCCAGAGGCGGATGGCCTCCTCCCCGTCGCACGCCTCCAGCACGCGGTAGCCGCAGCGGGCCAGGACGAGAAGGACGGTCTTGCGCACGGGCTCCTCGTCCTCGACCAGCAGGATGGTCTCCTGGCCGCCCCGGGCCGGCGCGGCAGCCGGCATGGCCTTCGGCTGCGGCTGGGCTTCAAGGGCCGGCACGAAGACTCGGAAGACGCTGCCGTGGCCGGGATCGCTTGTTACCTCGATCCAGCCGCGGTGCTGCCTAGCGATCCCGTAGGCCGTCGCAAGCCCGAGGCCGGTGCCCCGGCCAAACTCCTTGGTCGTGAAAAAGGGCTCGAACAGGTGCTCCAGGGCGCCGGCCTCAATTCCGGTGCCCGTGTCCGAAACGGAGAGGCACGCAAACAGCCCCGGGCGGCGGTCGGGATTGCCCTCGCCCTCGCCCGCCCGGATCGTGCGCAGGCTGGTTTCCACCTCGAGCCGGCCTCCCTTGGGCATCATCGCGTCGCGGGCATTGACGCAAAGGTTCGTGACCACCTGCTCGATCATGCCGGCGTCGGCCCTTATCGTGATCGGGGCCGGCGACCGCTTGAACTCGAATTGGATGTTCTCGCCCAGCAGCCGGCGCAGCATGTTGAACAGGTTGGCCAGCGTCGCGTTCAGGTCGATCGCGTCGATGTGCATCGTCTGGCGGCTCCCGAAGGTCAGCAGCTGGCGCGTCAGGCTCGTCGCGCGGTTGGCGTCCTGCTCGAGCTCCCTCAGCGCCGCGCGGGTGGCCGGGCTGTGCTCCCGGCTCTCGAG
>DATNLY010000250.1:0-4093 GCA_035602635.1 Opitutaceae bacterium
CGCGGGTCCCGCAAAGAAATGCCAAACACCAAGCCGGGCCGCAAGGGCCCCCAGGCCGATGACTCTGTCAAAGGCGTAATTCAATTCAGAGCCGGCGGATCCGCCTTCGTAATCGTTGATGGGAAACGCGATGAGCCGTCCATCCAGATTGCCCCCGATGACACCGGGGTCGCCCTGCCCGGCGACACGGTGGTCGCCCGAATCTACCGCGGGGTGGCCGGAAAACGGCCCGGCGAGCGGGTCGGCCGCGTGGTCGAGATCCTGAAGAGGGGCCGCGCGACCATCGTCGGCGACCTGAGGCGCGAGGGGCGCAACTTCTTCGTCGTCCCCGACGACCCCCGGTTTGTCTACGAGATCGCGGTTCCCGATCCCTCACGCTCCAAGGCCGCTCCCGCGCCCCACCCGGGCGACAAGGTCGTGGTCAGGCTCGGCGAATGGCGCCGGCGCGAGCAGCCGCTCATGGGCGAGGTGACGGAGCGGATCGGACGCACCCACGAGCCGCGGGCCGAGCTCCTGGGAATCTTCATCAAGCACGGCCTGGAGCCCAATTTCCCAGCGGACGTCGAGCGCGAGGCCGCGGCCATTCCCGGCCAGGTGGCGCCGAGGGACATCGAGGGGCGCCTGGACTACCGCAAGGTGCCGGTCTTCACGATCGATCCCGACGATGCCAAGGATTTTGACGACGCCCTCTCAATCGAGCACATGGACGGGGGGGACGTCCGGGTCGGGATCCACATTGCCGACGTCTCGCACTACGTGAAGCACGGCACCGCGATCGACCGGGAGGCGAGGACGCGCGGCAACTCCACGTACCTCGTGGGCACCGTGATCCCCATGCTGCCCGAGAAGCTGTCCAACGGGCTCTGCTCGCTGGTCGAGGCCCAGGACCGCCTCTGCAAGGCGGTCTTCCTCACGTTCGGCCCGGACCAGCGGGTCAAGGCGACGGACTTTGCCAACACGGTGATCCGCAGCAGGAAGCGCCTCACCTACAAGCAGGCCTACGCGCTTCTCTTCGAGGAAAACCTCGAGAAGATCCGCGCGCTTCCCGTCCCGCCGAAACACCAGACCGGATCCACCGGCCGCGCGCTGCGCGAGCTGAACGACTGGGAGCTCTCGGACCTCCAGTCTTGGATCCGGGCCCTCTGGCGCATCGCGGGCTCGCTCCGGCGCGAGCGCATGGCGCACGGGAGCCTCGACCTGGACATGCCCGAGACCAAGATCTTCGTGGACCCCCAGGGCTACGCGGACCGGCTGGAGCGGATCGAGCAGGACGAGAGCCACCAGCTGATCGAGGAGTTCATGCTGGCCGCGAACGAGGCCGTGGCGAGGCTGACGCGGACGCAGCGGCTGCCATCGCTCTACAGGGTGCACGACGAGCCCGACGCCGAGAAGCTGAGCGACTACCGGCAGTTTGTCTCGACCTTCGGCATCAAGGTCGGCGACCTGACGCACAGGGAGGAGGTCGTCAAGCTGCTCAACATACTTAAGACGCACCCCCAGGGCTACACGCTTCGCACACAGTTCCTGCGGAGCCTGAAGAAGGCCGGCTACCGGGCAACCCCCGACGGGCACTACGGGCTCCACAAGAAGGACTACACCCACTTCACGTCGCCCATCCGCCGCTACTCCGACCTCGTCGTCCACCAGGTCCTGCAGTCCTACCTCGTGCGGCGCCCGGACGGGGCCGCCCGCCACGACATCCGCGGCGTCCAGCAGCTCGCCGAGCACCTGAGCCTGACGGAGATAAACTCGTCCGAGGCCGAGCGCGAGAGCGTGAAGATCAAGCTCCTGGAATTCTTCGAGCGCGAGCTCGCCAAGAAGAAGCGCACGGCGTTCGCCGCCATCATCACCGACGTGCGCCGGCACGGTTTCTTCATCGAGCTGGTTGAGTCGATGACCTTCGGCTTCGTCTCCTCGGACTCGCTCGGCGACGACTACTACCAGCTGAACCCCGAGGGCAACGCGCTCGTGGGCCGGCGAAAGCACCGGGCCTTCGAACTGAACGGCCGGCTTGACGTCGTCGTCGACAAGGTTGACCGGTTTAAGCGGGTCATCGATTTCCGGCCGGCCTGACTTTCCCACAACCATGAATCACTACGACTTCCCGATCCAGTTCCGCGCCCTGTACGACCAGGCGGTGGCGCTCTACGCCAAGGGTGGGCGCGACCCAAAGAAGTACTTCGACAAGGCGCAGTCCGCGTGGCTCGCGGCGAACGGCATCACCCCCCAGCACGTCTACGACTATGCCGAGGATGAGAACTCCGCCGGCGAGCCCGGCTTCGGGCACGCCGTCCTGATAGAGTCGGCCCGCCACAACTTCTTCTTCAACGTCCAGCACGGCAAGGCGTCGACCGTGGTCCTCGACGAGTCGCGGATGCCGGCTAAGACCGACTCCGCCAAGGGAATCGAATGGCTGCCGCGGATCATCCCGAAGGCGAAGGCCAAGCTCCGCGGCGAGCTCCCGGACAGCCTCATGTACTGCTGCGGCGGGGACCGCCGGTTCTTCAAGGCCAATGACATCCTTCCCAGCGAGTTCCTGGGTGTCGTCTGGCGCAACGGGGACAACGACGCGGCGACCATCGACTGGGTCGTCGCGCGCAGCAAGGCGCCGCGGTAGCGCCCCACGCTAGAGAAGTTCGCCCTGGCGGTTGTCGGCCCTGGCCGCGGGCGGGCTGATCCCCAGGAACTTGCCGTACCTCTCGAGCCAGTCGTCCAGCTTGTCCTCGTAGTACCCGGGGTCGTAGGGCGCGGCCGCGGGATCGTAGGAGGCGACGGGGCGGGCCCGCTGCCAGTCGTTCGCGCGCCCCTTCTGCTTGGGTGTCACGTAGTAGGTCACCCGCTCCCCCATCCTGGGGCGCGGCGACATCTGCAGGGCCACCTCCGCCGAGGCCCGGCGCGGCTTGCCGCCGCCCTCGATGAAGCGCTCGTAGGCCTCGGGATTCATCCCGAGGACCTCGCCCTTGGCGACCTCGGCCACCGGCAGCGACCGGTCGCGCAGGCCCTCCCGGTATTTCCCGAGAAGGGCGGCCGGCGGGTCCCCGGGGACGCCGAGGAGGAAGCGGATCAGGGAGTCCGTGAGCTTCCTCAGGAACGGCTCCACGCCCCTCGAGCGCAGCGCGCTCCCGCGCAGGATGATGCGGCCTGACTCGAGGAGCGCGTAGTTCTTCGCCTTGTAGCAGAACATCGCGTCGTAGCGGCCGTCGAACTCGAGCTCGATGCCCGCGGGCAGTATCGGGGCCACGAGCGCGAGGAGCTCCTGCGGCCGCTCGAAGTAGTCCTCCGCCGAAAGGTAGATCCCGTCCGTGTCGGCCTCGAGCATCCTGCAGCCGTGCCTGCCGAACTCGTCGATCAGGCCCTGCAGGAGCTCCCTTCCGCGGCGGGTCACCTCGGCCGCGAGGTCCCCGTCGCCGAAGCGCGCCCCGGAGAAACCCAGGTACCCGTAGAACGAGTTTATGAGGATCTTGTAGGCGGCCTGCCTCGCCTGCGCCTCCGAGCGCTCGTCGTCCGAGGGGGCCGTGCGGGCGAGCTGCTTGTAGCGCAGCCTGTACTCCAGGAGCCGCCGAAGAAGCGGGATGAACACTCCCAGCGAGTCGTCCGCCGGGTTGCGCCCGATGTTGAGCAGCAGGCTCGGGTAGAGCGACGCCACGTCGAAATGGAGCACGTGGCGGAAGACCCCCTCGTTGAAGCTGCGCGTGTAGCCGCCGTCAAACGGGAGGATCTCGGGCGGCTGGGGGCACGATTGCCTCGCGTGGTAGTACTCCTCCAGGAACAGGAGGTCTATCTTGACCGTCGTCCCGCGCAGCGTCGCCTCCTGGAGGGTGATCGGGAACGCGCGCGCCTGCTCGAAATAGGTCGGCAGGAGCAGGTCGGCGAGCCCCTGCGTCTCCCTGAGATCGTCCGACAGGTAGGCGCAGAAGCGCTCCCTATCCCTCTCGAAGGCCTCCGCTATCCGGCTTCCCTCGATGTAGGTGCGCCCCTCTCCCTCCTCGGGGCTTATCCCGAAGTGCACCGCGACCTCCTTCAGGCCGTAGGAGTTGAGCTCGCGCGCGGTGATGTCGTTCAGGAGCGCAAGCAGGTAGGTGTCGGCCACGGC